>JAAUUR010000100.1 GCA_012031045.1 Leptolyngbyaceae cyanobacterium SM2_5_2 | reverse complement strand
TCCGGTTTTGAGGATGGCACGATGGGTTTGGGCAATGGAACCGGCGGCAATGGCGCGATAATCCAACTGGTCAAACAATTCTTCCGGCGGGCTGGGCAAATACTGGCGAATCTGCTGCTCGGCAACCTCTGGGCTAACCGGTACCACGGTGCTCTGCAGGCTGCTCAAAGCTTCGATGTAAGCCGGAGGCAGCAGGTCAGGGCGGGTGCTGAGCAGTTGCCCCAGCTTAACGTAGACCGGTCCTAACTCCGTCAAGATATTGACCAGCACAGCCGGGGGCGGCAAATCGGGCTCATCGGCGTTGCCACCGGCCAGTAGCCGCCGCATGTAATCCCACCCGTGGCTGAGCACCACCTCAACAATTTCTCGCTGTCGGCCTAACCGAGACGACGATACCAAAGGAACGGGCATAGCACTTGCTGAATGCTGACGCCCTTATCTTAAAGCCTGGCCCTTGGGCTGTGGATGAGCTCGTGTTAAAAGCCCAACCCCAGCTAGGATTCTGGACTGGATCCGCAGCAGCGTAGCCGTGCCCTAACCCTACCAAATCTGCGCCATCCGGAGCGTAAAACCAGGCAGTTCAGGCTCACAGCTTACCCGCTCTGGGTCGCTGAGGATTTCTGGCGATCGCCCCGGTCGATACACATGCACAGTTCGTCCTTGGCGATCAATCAGCAGCCCCAACTGCGTGCCATTGTCGATGTATTCCTGTAGTTTTTCTTTTAAGCCAGTCAAGCTGTCGCTGGCCGAGCGCAGTTCAACGACAAAATCGGGACAAATGGGCGCAAAGGAGGCCTGCTGTTCTGGCGTTAGGGCATGCCATCGCTCAGCTCGAATCCAGGCGGCATCGGGAGAACGGGTGGCGCCATTGGGCAGGGTAAAGCCAGCACTAGAGTCAAAGCCTTCACCGCTACCCTCCTGCTCAGCCCAGCGGCCCAGTTGCAACGCCACTTTGAAGTTGCGGTTGCCGGTGTCTGAAAACGCTGGAGGCATCACCATAATTTCGCCATTGGCGTTACGCTCAATTCTTAAGTCTCGGTTTTGCCGACAAAAGGTGTAGAACTGCTCCCTGGTTAGTCGGCTTTGGGGCACCAGAGAGGACAGATCTACGACCAGGGGCGTGGCCTCGGTTTGAATGCGGAGATGAGTCATAGTCAGGGCATCGTTGAGGTTTGGCTGAATACTCTGGCCGCCGCCAACCGCCCTAGCGATCGGCCTTCAGCCCGTGCTGAACCGGGTCAAACCCCGCCGGAAAGTGGGTTTCTTCAGGATCATAATCGGCCTGGTCGAGCTTGGTATCGGTCAGGATGGCGGTTCTCAGGTCGGTGCCAATCAGCATGGCGCCGCGCAAATCGGCCCCACTGAGATTGCTCTGGCTGAGGCGGGCATAGCTGAGGTCGGCACCGCGCAGGTTAGCCTGGCTGAGGTTGCCGTCGCTAAAGTCGGCGTGAGCTAAAGTCGGCTCCTTTAAGATCGGCGCTGGTCAAATCGGCCCCAGCCAGAATGACGTATTCAAAATTGCGCTGGCCTGCGGCGTAGGCTTGCAGCAGGTCAGCCGCTGTAGCAATTTGGGAGATAGGTACCGGTTGAGTCATAACGGGTTGTTGCGCGGCCCTTCTAGCTTAAGGTTTCTGAGAAAAGCTGGGCTAGGGTCGTAACTATCGTTTAGACGCGGATGGCCCAGAGGGAAGAATTTGGGCGGGCTGTTGTCCTGGTAACGATGATTGGCCGCCGGGAAGAGGAGGGAGTAAAGTTAGCGTTTGTGCCGATGCTAAGGGGAGCGGCCCGGCCAAATGGGAGATCTTTGTCCCAGGGCCAGAGAAAACCTTGAAACTTTGTTAAGTTATGAAAAGTGATAGCCTGTCCGTGTTTTATAGGCATTGCTGTCAAGAGCATCAATCCTCACTGAAGGGCTTCTATGGTATCTGCCTTGCCTTATTCCTCCGCCTTGAGTCCTTTGACCGTGTCCAATGGGCTGCTCAATCTGTTGGGGGTAAACGTGTCTATCGCAGGTCAGGAACGGATACCTGAAAACCGACCCCTGGTTCTGGTGAGCAACCACCGCAGCATTCTAGACGCGCCTCTGTTGATGCAGGCTACGGGCCGTTCGGTGCGGTTCGCCTGCCATTACTACATGAGCCAGGTGCCCGGTCTACGAGAGATTGTTACGGCCCTGGGATGCCTGCCGCTGGATGCCTCTGGCCGTGGCCAGACCAAGTTCTTTCGGCGTGCCCTCAAAGCCCTGAGCCAGGGTGAGGCGGTGGGCATTTTCCCAGAAGGGGCCGCGCCGATGGTACACAAAACCGCCCCCGACAACCTCAATGCCTTTCATCGGGGGTTTGCCCAACTCGCTCTACGGGCACCGGTGGAGGAACTTACCATCGTACCCGTGGCCATTGCCTCCCGTCAGGAAACCAGCAATGCCGTGGTGCCCCTGCGCTTCCTCAGCCGGTTTGATGATTCTGAGCCGCTGTTTCAGCAACCCGGCTGGCACCCCGCCGTGATGTACCAGGAGGTAAAGCTGTTGATTGGCCACCCCGTGCGGGTGGATGACCGGCTGAGATCGCGCCATCGCAGCAAGGATCGTAGCCACCTAGTGGCCGATATCACCCAATGCTGCCAGGAGGAAATTGCCACCTTGCTAAAGCACGCCTACCGTTAGCACCTTTCTGGATGGCTTGGCTCCTGTGGTTCCCGGAAGCGGCCTTTTTCCCTCACCGTTACACACCCTCTGCCGGTTGCTGTTTACGTCTCCTGCCACGGTTCTAAATGCTAGGATCCTCAACTCAAGCTCAGTTGCGTCTGCTCACCCCCGTTGCCCCCGCCTCCGATAAGCCCTTGTTTGTCTTTTTGCCAGGTATGGATGGCACCGGGGAATTGTTAATCACCCAGTTGCCTAACCTGGAGCCTTATTTTGATATTCGCTGCCTGGCCATTCCCAGCGATGATCTCTCGACTTGGGAAACGATGGCCGCCCAGGTAATCCGTCTGGTGCGGCAGGCGGCGAGAGATCGCTGGGTGTATCTCTGTGGTGAATCCTTTGGGGCTTGTTTGGCTCTCCATGTTGTCAGCCAGGCTCCGGAGCTAGCCACTTATCTGATGTTGATTAACTCGGCCTCCTCCCTGCACCGTTTTCCCTGGCTGCACTGGCTCTCCCATCTCACGCCCTGGGGGCTGTGGTCGATCGCTCAGACGGCTGTGGCGGGGAATTTGCCCCTGCTGGCCAATCCCAGCCGCATTCAGGTGGCAGAATATCGGCAGTTGATGCGGGCCATTGGTTCAGTTTCGCGGGCTAGCACGGCCTGGCGGTTGAGCTTGCTGACGCAGTTTCGGCTGGAACCCCTGAATTTGCATCGGGTCAAAACGCCGACCGTGCTAGTAGCCTCCCTGGCCGATCTGCTGCTGCCATCCTTGGAAGAAGCCCAACAACTGGCCCAACTCCTGCCCGATGCGCGTATTTATCCCCTGCCCGACAGCGGCCACGCCAGCCTGGTTGAAACTGAAGTCAGTCTGAGTTCAATTTTGGCTGAAGTGGGCTTCCTGCCCGCCCCGTTCTCTGTGGCAGCCGCCCTCCCCCAGACAGCTCAACTGGTATAACGGCTCAAATCAGCGGCGGCAGATAACCTTGCACTCAACACACACGGGTTTCATCCATCCGCTGCATTTGGAGTTGTGAGTCTGCTCAGGCAGTAGTATGCAAAGTTTTCAACAGTTGCTCTGCGACATCAATTAGCTTGTTTACAGATTCTTGCGTAATTTGGCTTGCTTTGAAGCCATGAGCAATTGTATTACGTAATGAAAGCGCATCCATAAGTAACTGGTACTCAGGACGCGAAATCACACCCTCAGTCACTAGTTGTTTCACTAAATAAAGTGAATCAAGTCTTTGCAAACTCAGTTCCTCATGCTCTGCAATAATCCTTAAAGTTGCCTCAACAAGAGACCAGGAATAGAGGATGGCTGACTCTGGATGTTGTGTCGCAAGTTGCCTCGCCACTTGCAGTCTTGTTTCTATTTCAGGTTGTTGAAGAGGGCTTTCAGCTCTTGGAGAATATGCAGCATCCTCTGGATTAGTCATCACTAACTCAAATCGCCAACCAGGATGCTGCTCCACAGATTGGGCTAGATTCTGTAAATATTGCCCAGAGGAAGAATTAAGTGAACGACGTGACTTCACTTCAATGATCACAGCTTCATCCCCCCCGCCGCACAATCATATCAGGGCGATAATTCTTAAGAAAATCAGGTAGGTCTTCAGGGTTTGGATGAAAAGAAACCTCGTATCCCTGGTTACGATATTCTTCTGCTAGTTGCAGTAATCGATCTCTTTCTAGATTTGCAGTTGGAGTTGTCATCAGATCAGTACCTTTTGGTCAGGAGCTTCAATTACGACAATGTGCAAGAATTCGTTTCCACGGGAAAAACCTTCTGCTAGGGTCGAGGTCATGTTTTCTACTTTAAAGTTACCTGACAAATTTCGCTTCCTGACAAGAACATCAGTGACTTGATCATCATCAATGTAGGCTAATCCAATTATGGCATCTTGAATTGGCTTGACAATATTGTCCACATCTATTGCAACAGAATCATAGAAATAAGTTATTTGCAGCATGATTGGACCAGTAGCTGCTTTTTGCCCTGATGACCAATATTTTTCTGCCTCTTGCCGTACCACTATTTTCCAGGCTCTAAGACGTTCACGCCTACGGGTCTGTTGTGATACGGGTGGTCCATCCACTATGAACTCAAATCTTGTCAATGTGCTTTTAACTAGAGGAAATGAGCTATTTTATGCGGCCGTCAGCGGTACAACTACGTTTTCAGAGAGGTGAGACAGACTAACAATTCCCTCCTACGCCGAGGCATCCAGGTCATCGCCAGGCTCATCCCGGGGATGAAAGTATTCGTAAATTTGCTGGGCTAGCTGTGGGCCAATGCCGGGCACGGTAGCCAACTGTTCAGGGCTGGCTTCGCGGATGTAGTCGATGGAGCGAAAGGCGGCCAGCAGTTCCTTTTGGCGATGTTGACCCAGGCCGGGGATTTCCGAGAGGCGCGATCGCCGCATCCGATCCGTGCGCTTCTGGCGGTGAAAGCTGATGGCAAAGCGGTGGGCCTCATCCCGCAGGCGGCGCAGCAGTTGTACACCGGGCTGCTCGGCCTCGGTGGATAGGGGAATGGATTCTCCCGGCAGAAAAATTTCCTCCCGCTTCTTGGCCAGGCTCACCACGTTGAGATCCTGGAGCAGGTTCATGTCGCGCAGCACCTCCACCACAGCCGATAGCTGCCCCTTGCCGCCGTCAATCATCACCAGGTCGGGCCAGTCGGGGTTGCCTAGGCGGGGCTTATCGGGGTCGGCGGCGTAGCGGCGGAAGCGGCGACGAATCACCTCCGCCATGCTGGCAAAGTCATCGGAGTGGCCTGCCCGTACATCGGGATTTTTGATTTTGTAGTGGCGGTAGTGCTGCTTGGCGGGCATACCATCCACAAACACCACCTGGGAGGCCACCGCGTCAGAACCCTGGATGTGGGAAATATCGTAGCCTTCGATGCGCTTGGGCAGGTCGGGGAGATCCAAGGCAATGGCCAGGTCTTGCAGGGCTTGAATATTGCGGTCTGCCGCCGCCTGGGTGCGAACCAGCTCGTACTGGGCGTTGCGCTCCACCATTTCAATCAGGTTGGCTTTGGTCTGGCGTTGGGGTATCTCGATAGAGACCTTGCGGCCCCGGCGTTGGGTCAGGTACTCCGACAAAATTTCGCCTTCTGGTAGTTCGTGTTGGGCCAAAATCACCGAGGGAATTTCCACTGCTTCTACGGTCTGGTAGTGGTCTTCCAGCACCCGTTGCAGAATTTCCCCTGGGGTGCCCGACTCAGCATCGGCCATAAAGCCGAGCCGCCCCACCAGGCGACCCGCCCGCACTTGAAAAATCTGCACACAGGCGTGTTTGTCATCGGCGGCCAGGGCAATGGCATCTCGCGATATGGTGTCGTCTGGTAACGCCACCTTTTGATCGGCACAGAGCCGCTCCAGGCCGCGAATTTGGTCGCGCAGGCGGGCGGCCTGCTCAAATTTCAGGTCTTCGGCGGCTTTCTCCATCTGCTGGATGAGAATGTCTACCAGCTCACTGGTGCGGCCCTGAAACACCATCACCACCCGCTGGAGGGTCTTGTGGTAGTCTTCGGGCGAAATCAACTGCTGACACACGCCGGGGCAGCGGCCAATGTCGTAGTTGAGGCAGGGGCGATCGCGATGCACCGGCTGGGGCCGCTGGCGCAGGGGAAAAATCCGCTTTACCAGGTTCAGGGTGCTGCGGAGTAGGCCCACATCGACGTAGGGGCCGTAATAGCGATCCTTCAAGCTTTTGCGCCGCTTGCGGGTAATAAAAATGCGGGGATAGTCCTCCGACCAGGTGACGCAGAGGTAGGGATATTTTTTGTCATCCTTGAGCAGCACGTTGAAATGGGGCTGGTGCTGCTTAATCAGGTTGGCTTCCAGGGCCAGGGCTTCGGCTTCGGTGTCGGTAACGATAAACTCAATGTCAACAATCTGCATCACCATCACGGCAATGCGGGGCATGTGGCCGTGAAAGTCGCGAAAGTACGATCGCACCCGCGTCCGCAAGCATTTGGATTTGCCGATGTACAGCGTTTGGTCGCGGCTGTCTTTCATAAAGTAAACCCCCGGCTCCTTGGGGATTTCCTTCAGGCGGGCCTCCAGCCGGTCGGGGTCGTTTACTAAGGTGGTGGGTTGAACCGTAGCACTCACGGCGGGCAACCTTTACTAAACCACTGCAATCCTTAGGATAGCGGTTAAATTTGCTGAGACAACGGGTGGTTTGCCCAACTTAAAAGGAGTGATATCGTTGTTGGGGCGTTGCCATCCACAAAAACCTACGTGGACTCAGGTTGATTTTGAGTGCTAAAAAATACTTTTCCGCCAACGCATGGGAGGCTAGAATGGCTTCATAGGTGTTTTTTTCAAAAAAACAGCCATGGGTGTCGTATCTTATGACACATTCACCTCCGGGTCGTCACTTACTTCAGGGTCTAGACTTATGAATTCAAAAGAGTTTGAAGCTCGTTACAAAGAGCAGGTACGCGAGATTCTCAACCGACTGCAATCGGCTGTGCTGGTATCGTCACAGCTGGAGCTGGCGATTACGGAAATTGGTGATGCGGTGCAGGGGCTAAGTCAGGAGGTGGAGCAATTTTTGGCCGAGCAGCAGCCAGATTCCGGCTCGGAGGGTAGCTCTAACGGCTCAGCCTAGCTTGGTCTAGGGCTGCTTGCACGGTGCGAACCAGGTCGTCTGGTCGCACCGGCTTCACCAGATATTTGTAGGCTCCTAGGGCCAGGGCTCGGCGCTGATTGGCCAGAAAGGCATAGCCAGAAATAACAATTACTGGGATGGCCTGCCAGTGTGAGTACGAATGAATTGCTTCGAGCACGCTGTAGCCGTCAACCACGGGTAGGCCCAAATCTAGCAGCAGCAGGTCAGGCTGAAACATCTGAAGATGGCTATTCAGGCTGAGGTGGTCAGCCAAGGCTAGCACCGTAAACCCGGCACAGGTTAAATATTCTGAGAAAAGTAGCCGGTTGTCTTCGTCATCTTCTATAACCAAGATTCGAGGCATGCAACTGGCGGGTGAGAATGCAACCATCTTTATACACAATATAGGTTCTCGCGTTAACCCCAAATATTACTAGAGTGCGTGGACCCTGAGTAAGAGACAAGTGGCGAAAATCGTTTGATTTTCACGCGAATGCTTTTTTATGGAGAATTTTACGTAAATTATCCTGACCAGGTTGGTTGCTCCCCGTAGTTAATGGCCTCAGCTCCCACAATCACCTTCTAACCTATGCTATCGACCCCCCTTGATGACGACCTTGACGACGAGTTACTGGCCACCCTGCGGGCTTACCAGCACACCTACGGCTGGCCAACCTCGGAGGAGCAACAGCGAGGGTTGTTACAAACCCTACTGCGCTTAACCTGGCAGGCTAGCGGCGCCGACCTCAACCCAGCCCAGGCTGCCCGGTTGCTTGAGCAGTTATGGTTAGCCAGTCAGAATCCTTCTGCCCTGGCCGAGGCCGTGGCTAACCAGGCCCAGCGGCAGCTCATTCAGCAGGCCCACGACTGGCATCGGCAACTGCAAACCCAGGTGAGCGATGTGTTGGCCGCCTATCTGCAAACCTACGCACCCAATTTAGAAACCACCGCCCTGGGGGATATTGCTCTGAGGATTATTCCGTTAGTGGTGGATCGGGAGATTACCAGGGAAGAGGTTAATGGTTTACTGAGCCAGGTGATTGATAGCTTTGATGTGGAAGCCGCGCTGGGGTTAACGTCAACCCGGCGGTGATGGGCGTGGTGACATCCCTGGTCAAAGTGCTGGGTCAAAAGCCGCTAGAACAGGCGGTTGGCGAAACCGTGACGGCCTACATTCAGCAGGTGGCACCTGATCTAGAAACCGTAGGCGAAAACCTGATTGAGCAAGCCCTGAGAGCCGTGCTCAAAAATCAGGTGGACGTTGACCTGGATACCGACCTGCGGCTGGTAGATCGGCAGTTGTTGATCAATCAAATCAGCTTCAAGCTCAACTTGATGAAGCAGTCGCCGCTGCCGTCTAAATCGGCCCAGCGCATGGCGGCGGAACTTGGCAAAGAAATTCAGCGGCTGAAACAGCAGCGCGAAGAGGGTTTGGGGCCAAGTGGATGTGACCAAGGGCCAGGTCAGTGAAGATGGCCTGTCAATTTCAGGGTGGACCTCAACTCGCCCACCACGGCCGCCTAAGCCCCGTAAATCCTCTGCTCTGGATTCTTAGTCTGGATCCTTATCGGATTGGCCAGCATCCTTGGCTGGAGGGGATGGCTCGGTGCGGGGCGTGGTTGCCACCGCATTAGCGTTAACCTGAGCCCTCGCCGCCAGGGTCACCTGTTCCAGGTCGTGCAGCGCCTGCCAGAGGTTTTCCCGATTTAGCCAGCCGACAAAACCAGAGTAGAGACAATCACCACGCTCAGAGACTACAAACACATGGTCAATGCCTAAGGGATGCTGCCAAGTTCGTACTGTAGCGCCATCGGGTAAGGTCACAAACGGGGTAGACCATTTGATGTCCCGGGGATGGGCATCGGTCATACCGGGGATCGCACGCAGTTGCTCAATCACCGGATGGAGGGTGAGCGGCTCACTCAGGTTCTCCCCAGCCCAAAACCGACGAATGGTTTCTATCACCAAGGGATGATGGCGCATCGCGGCATGGTCGAGCCCTTCCATCGTCAAAAACTGTGCGCTAGGCACTTTGGCCGTTTCGATGGTGATGGTGCCATCGCTGCCGCCGTCTACGTCGCCCGCCAGAGATAGGGTGTTGATACTGGCGGCAATGCGGCAGGCTAAGGGCCGCCGATCTTGCCCCAAATCCGCCGCAATGCCTATCCCAACTTTCAGCGGGTCAATAATTCGCCCCAGGTCGGCCCCGCCCACGGGGGAAGCTACTAATACCAGGGAATGAACCCTTGGCCACCAGTCAGGATGCCGGTTGAGCACTTCCAGCCAGATTAGCCCACCCATGGAGTGGCCGATAATGCGGAGGGGCGCTTCAGGGTGGTTAGCTAGGGCCGCCGTGGCCAGGCGATCTAAATTGTCAATCAGCGGGGTTATGCGTAGCCAGGTCATGGCGTAGTTGAGGCTGGGGGCAACAATTTTGGTGGCCTCGGTAGCCAAATCCTTGGCTAGGGCCGCCATGTGCTGATTCGTGTCGGCCCAACCGTGCTGAGCAAAAAGGATAAAATCGGGCTGCATCGCTGGCCTACTCAACGGCTGAAGAGGTCGCTAGTGGTGTGAACCACTAGAAACGGTATGCTTCCTAGCATCGCCTAAAAAAGTGACAATTTGCCATGAGCGACCTCTCCGAGATCTACAACTTTCTCCCCCTATCAGACCGGGTAGCTACCGCTGGGCAACCTACCGAAGCCCAGTTTGCTGAGGTAGCCCGCCAGGGTTATGAGGTCGTCGTTAATCTCGCCCTCCCCACCTCCGACCATGCCCTGCCCGATGAAAAATCCATCGTTGAGGGACTGGGCATGGCCTACATTGCCATTCCGGTACTGTGGGAGAACCCTACCCAGGAGGATTTAGATCAATTCTTTCAGGTGATGGAGGCCCATCAGGGGCGCAAGGTCTTGGTACACTGTGCGGCGAATATGCGGGTTTCGGCCTTTATGTATCTGTATCAACGGTTGCAGGCGGGCATGGATGAGGCTACGGCCCAACGGAACCTGCACAAGATTTGGCAACCCAACGAGTTGTGGCAGGCGTTTATGGCGCGATCTCTCACCCACTATGGCCTTTGAACTCGATCATCTCTTCATTTACACAACGGTTGGAGCCCCCGCCGCTGAACAGCTCATCCAGTTTGGGCTGACGGAAGGAAGCGCCAACCTTCACCCCGGTCAGGGTACGGCCAACCGGCGCTTTTTCTTCCACAACCTGATGCTAGAACTGCTGTGGGTGCACGATGCCGCCGAAGCCCAATCAGAACTCACTCGCCCTACCTACCTCTGGGAGCGCTGGGCCGGGCTGGGCCAAAACACCTGCCCCTTTGGCCTTTGCCTGCGCCCTGGAAGTCAACCTGCTGAGGGGGTTCCCTTCCCCTGTTGGGACTATCAGCCTGCCTATCTGCCAGTTCCCCTGTCTATTGCTGTAGCTACCAGCATCCATGTGCTAGCTGAGCCAATGTTGTTTTACCTGGCGTTTAGGCAAAGGCAAGATACCTACAGCGGCACTCAGGCTGAACCTCTCAACCATGCGGCGGGTCTAGAAGAAGCTACCCGTGTCACCTTAACGTTGCCCCAGCAACCGCCCTTTTCTCCTGCGCTGCAAGCCATAGTGGAGGCCGGGTTGATACGTATTCAAGCGGGCCACGAGTATCTGCTGGAGATAGAGTTTGACCATCGCCTACAGGGAATACATCAAGATTTTCGACCTGCCCTGTCGCTGATTTTGCGCGGGTGACTTGATATACGAGTGACTTTTACATACACGAAACCTAATGTATCGCCAGGATTTAGCCTACATTCATGACACCGGGCATGCCGACTACGCCATTAAATCTGCCCCAGGTATTCTGGCGCTGTTAGCCCAGCAGGCTTTGCGCGGGGGGTTGATTGTAGATTTGGGCTGTGGTAGTGGGTGGTCGGCCCAGGCCTTTACCCAGACAGGCTATCCGGTTTTGGGCGTTGATCAGTCTGAAGATCTGCTGGCGATCGCCCGTCGCCGCGTGCCCCAGGCCACCTTTCACAGAGCCTCGCTGTACGAGTACCCGATCCCAACCTGTCAGGCGGTTACTAGCGTAGGAGAGTGTCTGAACTATCGGTCTGAGCAGGATTTTCCTCCACTGGGTGGCTCTCAGCAGTTGCTCACGTCGCTCTTTCAGCGGATTTTTCAAGCCTTAATCCCCGGTGGCCTGTTTATCTTCGATATTGCCGAACCCGGCCAGCTTACTACTCCAGGCGCTGTCAAAACCTTTACTGAAGGAGACGATTGGCTTGTGCTGGTGGAAAAGGCTGAAGATCCAGTTAGGGCTGTGCTAACCCGGCGCATCATTACCCTGCGTCGCGTAAACAACACCTACCGCCGCGATGATGAGGTTCACACCCTCCAGCTTTACCCCGCCTCAACCATAGCTAAACAGTTGGAGCAAAGTGGATTTGAAGTCCAGCTTACAACCTGTTATGGCGACTTTGTACTGCCTCCAGCCCACTCGGTTTTGATCGCGCACAAACCCACCTGAGAAAGCTCAACCATGACTATTCGCCTGGCTACCGCCGCCGATTTGCCAGAGTTAGCGACTCTTTTTCGAGAGACTGTTTTGGCCCACGCGCCCCACTACTACAGCCCAGCCCAAACTCAGGCTTGGGCCACCGCGGCGGACGATCCCCAGCGTTTGAGCGCCCTGATCTTGAACGTCACAACCTATGTGGTGGAGGACGATACGGGTATTCTCGGCTTCGCGGGCCTGGGCGAAGACGGCTATGTCGCTTCTGCCTACGTGCGCTACGACCGCCTGCATCAAGGCATTGGGTCACGACTAATGGAAATAGTTTTAGCCGCGGCCAAACAGCAGGGCATGACACGACTCCACAGCGAGGCCAGCGAGTTTAGCCTGGGGCTGTTTCAGAAATTTGGCTTTCGCCTGTACGACACAGAAATTGTGGAGCGCTCTGGTGTACGGTTTAAGCGCTATTTAGTCGAGAAAACCGGCATAACCGTACCTGACGGTAGCAATAGCGCCCCTGCGGATTGGCGGTAAAGCCTTGATACATTGGGGTGCCTGCTCTGCCCTCGGCCCGCTGTCTTGGAAATGTCAGGAATCGATAGCAATGTCAAGGGAATTCTCATTTTGGTATACCACTTTTCAAAAAAACTGTTTATTCTGACTTAGGAAAGATTACTCAGTCCGGTGTTCGGTTTAGCCTGAGCGGATGTCCCTGTCCTGGTTCGACGTTTTTGATCCCAGGAAATAGCTCCCGGCTACCTGCATCTAGATTTTTAACTATTCACCCATAGCGCTTGTGGAAAGGTCTCTGATGGATTGCAGCACCATTCAGTTTAAATATGCCGATCAATTTTCTGAGCAGGATTTGGAGCAGGTGATTCGGCTGTTTCGCGCGGCGGCGTTTTGGGCGCAAGACCGCTCAGCCGAGGATATGGCTACGGCCATTGCCCATAGTTACCCCGTCGTTACTGCCTGGGATGGTGATCTGATGATTGGCTTTACCAGAGCCACCTCCGACGGCGTGTTTCGCGCTACCATCTGGGATGTGGTGATCGATCCGAACTATCAGGGCAGCGGTTTGGGCCGCAAAATGGTGGAAACCCTGGTCAGCCATCCCCACATGAGCCGGGTGGAGCGAGTTTATCTGATGACCACCTACCAGCAGGGCTTCTATCAGCGTATTGGCTTTGAGGAGAACCCGTCCACCACGATGGTGCTTTACAACACCAGCCCGGTAGAGATGCTGCCAGCCCTGGGGCAACCAGAGCGGGCGGCGATCAGGTAATAGACCTCTAACCCTCACAATGGGTGAGTAGGCTACTGTTTCACAGGCAGGTTTGTTCTGCTTAATTGCACTTCTACAGGCTAGTTCCATGCAGCAAACTCAGGATCTTCACGTTGTTGAAACCCGTCCCCTGGTTAGTCCGGCCCTGTTGCATCACGAGCTACCGATGACGGCGGAGGCCGCCGCGCTGGTAGCAGAGGCGCGCGATCGCATTCGCC
>JAAUUR010000099.1 GCA_012031045.1 Leptolyngbyaceae cyanobacterium SM2_5_2 | reverse complement strand
GACTGCTAAAAGAATTAGTAGCTATCTTCGCTGCTAACCGTATGCAGAGCCAAGTCATGATTAGCCTGATTCAGGCGGTCAGCAATGGCCTGTCGCAACTTCAGGCTAACGCTATTGTCAGCCAGAACTTCCTGCGCTTCTTCGCGATAGGAGGCGCTTTGTACAATGTCTCCCTGTTCGAGCTGTTCTAAATGCTTTAAGACTTCTTTGGGGGTAGTCATAGACTGTTCCTTCTCCTGAGATCGCCGCTGGCAACAACCTAAGGCCCGGCACAGCGACAGGACTGCATATCTGCCTCTATTCTCGTGCAGGATTCCTAAAGTCGTCCGGCTCACCGTTGAACCTTTACGCCGCGCAAGAGTTTGTTGTGATTTTCAACAAGACGTTGCACGAATGGCGTCAGTAGTAGTTCCCAACCTTGCGATGGTGCACCGCCGTCAGGCCATCGGGATGGGAGACTTTGCCATCCTGTACGGTGCAGTACACAATCCAGTGATCGCTAACTTCCATGCGGCTGGTTACCTGACACTCTAGATAAGCCAGGGCATCGGCCAGCAGGGGCGAGCCGTTGTTAGCTGGGCGGGTGCGCACGCCAGCAAAGCGGTCGGCACCGGGAGCAAAGCGCTTAAGGAAATGCTTCATCAAGCCTAGGTGCTTACCCTCTTCCAGAATGTTGAGTACAAACTGATCGCCCACCTGCATCAGCGACTCAATGGCCCGATCTTTAGCCACCGCCACGGTAAAGCCCAGGGGCTGGAAGCTGGCCTGAGACACCCAAGAGGCCAGCATGGCGCTAGAGACCTCTCCTTTCTTGGCGGTGATAATGTACAGGCCGCTGCTGATCCGACCCAGGGCCTTTTCGAGATCGGCGTCTAGGGACTTAATTTTCTTTAGCTTGCCAGCCTGAGCTAGGGTCTGCCCCAGGTCGGTACCGGCTTCTTCGCAGTACTGGTAAATAGCCTCGGTGGGAATATCCTTGATGCGGATGGGGGCAAAGGCTGCGGTTAGCTCTAGTTCCTGAAATTTAATCGCCAGAGGATCAATCGGTTCATCGTTACCCCCGTAGGATTCAAACAGGCCCACCGTTTGCCTATGGTTGACGGCGGCCAGGATAGTTCCTAGGGTAGATTGAGCTTCCTTTGCGCCAGGCCCAGAAGCGGGAGCTAGCCCAATCACCAAGCCCTTAGCTCGGTTTACCAGCTCAGTGACATCGTGGGCATCCGCCGAGCGCATATCCATCATTTCGACGGCTACGTTGGTTTTGGTAATCCCCTTGGCAATGGCCTGGGAGAGGCGATCGCTATAGCCATAGTCCGATACGTAAAATATGGCTACGAGATCCTCAGCCTTGGCCTTCTCCTGGCTCCAGCGCTGGTAGCGCCCGGTCAGTTCGGCCACGTTGTAGCGTAGGAGTGGGCCGTGGCCAGTAGCAATCATCTGCACGGGGGGTAGGGCTTCCATGCGCTTCATGGCCGACAGCACCGAGCGGGCGTTGGGAGCCATCAAACACTCGTAGTAAAAGCGAAAATCTGGAGAAATTACCTCTAAATCGTCGTCATAGGTAGCATCACTGCAAAAATGAAGTCCAAAGGCATCGCAGGTAAACAGGATCCCGGTTTTGTGGTCGTAGGTAAAAATTGTATCGGGCCAGTGCAGGTTAGGGGCGCTGACAAACTCCAAAACGTGGCCGTTGCCCAGGTCAAGGGTGTCGCCATTTTTAACAATCAGCCGCTCAAAGGGACGATGCACCAGGTCTTCCAAAAACGCAATCGCAACCTTAGCGCCAACTACCGTGGCCTGAGGGGCCAGTTCCAGCACATCCCGCACTAGACCGCTATGGTCAGGCTCAGTATGGCTGATGATCAGGTAATCAATAGTTTTAGGATCGATCTCGCCAGTCAGAGTCCTGAGATACAAATCACGAAACTTGGCGTGGGAGGTATCCACCAGGGCTACCTGCTCACCCCGAATAATGAAGGAATTGTAGGTGGTACCGTTTTGCAGACCAAACTCGATATCGAAGCGATCGCGATCCCAGTCCAGAGAGCGAATGGTGGTTATAGCTTCGGCAATGGGCTCCAGCTCAATGGTAAGCCGCTTTGGCTGGGTATCTACGGTGGCAGTAACCATAGTGCTCTCTTCCCAAAATGTTGTTATACAGAACTTCAAAGTAAGTCGGCTGTGGCAACCAACACCAGTCCGCTAGCTGGACATTAACCACCTGGCTCTAGCAACCAGACTTTTTCTTCTAATGTTAAGTATTTTGACGCAAAAACTGAGCGCATAGAGTCAAAATTCCTTATGGTTAGCATGGCAATCTCTAATTCAAGGCAATCAGTAAGGCCTTCTTTAACCGGAGCATTGACGCTAGAACCCACAGCAGATGGCTCATTTACCCTTTTTTCCGAAGACTTTGGGGAATGGTTTCACAGCCGCGCCGGAGCCTATACCGAGGCTCAAACCACCTACGTCGAGGCGACCCAGTTGGCAACTCTGGCCCTATTACCAGCCCTAACGATTCTAGATGTGTGCTATGGCCTGGGCTACAACACTGCTGCTGCGTTGACCACCATCAGCCAGGTTAACCCCCTATGCCAGGTTAAGCTGGTGGGGCTAGAACTAGATGCCAGAGTGCCCCAACAGGCCGTGGCTCAGCATCTTATTGCCCCCTGGCCTGAAGACATTCAGACGATCCTTCAGCAATTGGCTACTGATGGCCAGGCGAAGGGGCCATCGCTGCAAGCCAGATTAATGCTTGGGGATGCCCGCCAAACGGTTCAAACCCTTGTTAAAGAGGGCTTTCAGGCCGATGTAATTTTCTTTGATCCCTTTTCGCCGCCCCACTGCCCAGAACTGTGGACCGTGGACTTTATCCAGCAGGTGGCCCGCTGCCTAAACCCAGGTGGACGCCTGGCCACCTACTCCTGTGCGGCAGCCGTGCGCACAGCGTTCCAGCAGGCCGGATTGTCCCTGGGGGCGATTGCGGCCACTGGGCGGCGCTGGCCTGGAACCCTGGCCCAGTTCACCCCAGTAGGCTTGGCCCCCCTCTCGCAGCAAGAGCAAGAGCACCTACTCACCCGAGCGGCTGTTCCCTACCGCGATCCAATCCTGAGCGATAGCGCCGATACCATTCGTCACCGACGTCAGGAAGAACAGAGCCAATCTAGCCTGCGGCCAACCTCCCACTGGCGCAGGCAATGGCTATCCTCCTAGTGGCCTAACTAGGTAGGCATAGCCTCAGTTAATAGGGCAAGATGATACCTCGATGGATAAATTGGTTGGAAGAGGCTGAATCTTAAGGTTTGTTTCAGATAGATGTAACATAGCTATCATTCACTCGTGACAGACGACTATTACATTGAATTAGAATGCTAGGCTACCACTTACTTAACTTGTTCTTGAGCATCGATATCAATCAACCTGGACTAGGATCCGGACTAGGTTAAGGTGGTAGCGGTAACGGATGTATGCTGAACGAGGGCTTCTACCGGTGGACTCACCACAGAAATTAGCATTTGTAATTCAGTCCAATCGTGTACAGAGGCTGATATGGCAGGCTTTGCTTAGGTCTCAGCAAGTGGCGGTTATCCTAGAGCCACCGCGGGCAGACTTGGCTGACTGCATTAGCCAGATTGCCTCAGCCAGGTTGCCCCTGCCTCAAGTTATCATTTTGGATTCAGAACTTGATGAGCTAAACCCCTACGAATTCTGCCGTGGCTGCCGGGATACCTTTCCTCAAATCAAAGTCTTTCTAACTCGCTTCCATCGTGGTTTGGTGACCGATACTGAAAGGCGTTGGGCTCTGCAGCAAGGGGCTGCGGGCTTCTTTAACGGTTTTTATCGCGATACGTTAATGACTACAGCGGCTGAGAACATCCGTTGCATTCTTCAGGAGTTGGAGTATCACCCCTTTCTAGACGAACAAGCCTTATTGTCTGTGTTGCTGGCTATTCGGAGGCAGTTGAATCCGGCCCAATTAGCGGCGCTAGCCCCTTCCTCAAGGGTCTCGGCCACCGACAGCCCAACGATCAATGGTAGAAGCCCGACTAAGACACTTCTACCACCCATTCCTCAGAAGCAACAAACAGCCCCCAATATTCTCAACGACGTAACTGGGTTTCGTCTGGATTACGGGCTTTGAATGGAACTAACGGTTCACAATCCGCCCTTTCTGGAGACTTGTTCTCAGCCACGCCCACCGCTCCGCCAGCGGTTAAATCCAGCGAAATTCCCACCTCCCTAGAGGCAAAGCCGACGGATAAGCCAGTGGCTATCCGTCGATATCGTGGTGTGGTGTACTAGGGGCAGCGAGGTTGTAAATTTCCCCTTCAGGCTACAAATGGCCCTGTTTTAAGGAAAATCAGCCTCTGCGGTGGGTTCCTGCGGCTTGGACGAGTCCGCTTTGCGCGGTTTGGTGGTCTTGGTGGTAGAAGGCTTTTTAGCCGTGGTTTTAGCAGTTTGGCGGGTGCCAGAAGCCTTGTTAGCCGCAGCGGTTTTGGTGGTTCTGGCAGTTGAGCCCGACCGAGCGGTACGCCCGGTCTTAGTGGTGCTAGTTTTTGGCCGGCCTGTTTTGGCTGTACTGGTTTTGCTGGTTCCCGCTTTCGCTTTTTTAGTTTTGGCAGCCTTCCCAGACGCTTTTGCGCCTATCCAACCCAGGGCTTGCTCCAGGGTAATCGTATCAATTTCAACCCCTTCTGGTACTGAAGCGTTGATTTTGCCATGTTTAACGTAGGGGCCGTAGGGGCCGTTGAACACGGCAATGGCCTCCCCGTCATCGGGATGGTTGCCCAGTTCCTTAAGGGGTTCAGCCTTTTTCCGGCCACGTCCGCCCTTTGGCTGAGCCAGCAACTCTAGGGCGCGGTCAAGCGTTACGGTGAGCACATCGTCATCGGCCTTCAGGGAACGATAGTCGCGGCCCTCTTTGCCCTGGTCATGGAGGATGTAGGGGCCAAACCGGCCCTGCCCTGCCTTGATCACAGCGCCAGTCTCAGGGTGGGTGCCTAGGGTACGTGGAAGGGTTAACAGCCCAACGGCGGTTTCTACGGTCACATCCTCGGGTTGCATGCCCTTAGGCAGGGAAGCTCGCTTAGGATTGGGGTTATCATCGCTGCTCTCCCCTAGCTGGACGTAGGGGCCGTAGGGACCAATCCGCAGATAAATGGGCTCTCCAGTTTCAGGATGTAGGCCAACTTTATCTGGGCCTTCTATTTTTTGCTTAATGATCCGCTCAATTTGCTCTTCATCCAGGTCAGCCGGGGGCACATCGGCCGGGATAGAAGCCCGCACTGACTCCTCACCGTGATCAATTTCAATGTAGGGGCCATAGCGACCAATGCGAACCTTGGCCTCCAAATCATTCAGCAGCACTGTGCGGGCTGCTGTTGGATCAATCTGGCTCTCGCGCTCATGCACCTGCTGCTCTAGCCCCTCATCTCCGGCGTAGAAGGCTCTCAAGTAGGGCAGCCAGTCTACCTCCCCTGTGGAAATATCGTCCAGGGTTTGCTCCATACGGGCGGTGAAGCGGACATCCACCAAGTCAGGAAAGTTCTGCTCTAGTAGCGTTGTCACCGCGAAGGCTGTAAAGGTAGGGATCAGGCTGTTATTAACCAGCCGCACATAGCCCCGGTCGATGATAGTGCCAATCACCGTAGCGTAGGTGCTGGGACGACCAATCCCTTCACTTTCCAGAACCTTAACCAGGGCCGCTTCGGTGTAGCGAGCGGGTGGCTGAGTTTCGTGCCCAATCGCCGCGACGTCGGCACAGGTTAACCCATCACCGGTTTTGAGGGCAGGCAGCAGCACTTCCTGGTCTTCGATGGCGGCATTGGGGTCATCTGATCCTTCTACATAGGCCCGGAAGAAGCCAGGGAAATCAATGCGCTTGCCAGTAGCCCGAAATAGCGCGTCCTCAACCTCAATGGCAGCAGTAATGTTCGTTTGGCGAGCTTCGGCCATTTGACTGGCCACCGTACGTTTCCAGATCAGGTCATAGAGGGCCGCCTCTCGGCCAGTTAGTCCAGTTTCGTTAGGGGTTCTAAAGGTACTCCCAGCCGGGCGAATCGCTTCGTGGGCCTCCTGGGCTCCCTTAGTCTTGGTAGCATACTGACGGGGCTTGGGGCTCAGGTACTCGGTGCCATACTTGGCTGCCACACAGGAGCGCGCCGCCTCAATGGCCTGCTGAGACAGGTGCACCGAGTCTGTACGCATATAGGTGATGTAACCCTGCTCATAGAGGTTCTGAGCCACGCGCATGGTATCCCGAGCCGACAAACGTAGCTTGCGGTTGGCCTCCTGTTGCAGGGTAGAGGTGGTAAACGGTGGCGATGGCTTACGAGTATTGGGCCGTTCTTCCAGATTACTGACCGTCCACACACCGGTTTGTAGGCGTTCTTGCAGTTGGCGGGCCTGGGCCTCATCCAACAACACGACCTGGCGACCCTCGGCAATCCGCCCGGTGGCTTCGTCAAAATCACTACCGGTGGCCAGGCGTGTGCCTCCCAGGGCATAGAGCTTGGCTTCAAAGCTGCTCTGTTCTTTCAAGAGCGTGGCTTTCAAGTCCCAGTAAGACCCCCGGCGAAAGGCTCGACGCTCCTTTTCCCGCGCCACAACTAACTTTACCGCCACAGACTGAACTCGCCCGGCAGAAAGGCCGCCAGCAATTTTTTTCCACAGCAGCGGCGACAGGGTATACCCCACCAGACGGTCTAGAATCCGACGAGTCTCCTGGGCATGGACCAGCTGGTCGTCGATATCCCGGCAGTTATTAAGAGCAGCTTGAATGGCTTCTTGGGTAATTTCATGAAACACCATGCGCCGGGTCGGCACCTTAGGGTTGAGCACCTGCAACAGGTGCCAGCTAATGCTCTCGCCTTCTCGATCTTCGTCCGTAGCCAGCACTAGCTCGTCGGCTTGCCGAAGGGCATCCTTAAGGGTTTTAACAACCTTCTTCTTATCGCTGGGGATAATGTACAGCGGGGCAAAGTCCGCCTCTGGGTTAACCCCAAGCTGGGCCCATTTTTCCCCCTTTACGTCAGGAGGAATTTCACTGGCTGAACGGGGTAAATCGCGCACATGCCCCATAGACGCTTCCACCTGATAACCCGCTGGTAGGTAGTTGCGAATCGTTTTAGCTTTGGTAGGGGATTCGACAATAACGAGCGTTGACATAGGGCTGGTTTGGCGTCTCTGAGGGCTGGTTGTTGGATTTGGGATAATCTTTCCCAGGTGCTAAACACCTTACTACAGGTCTAAGCCTAGGAATGGGTTAAGCCACTATAGCAAGTCAACTTTATCTGAGCAGACTAGCCAGAACTAAGCCAAACAAGGCTGGCCAATTCCCGTCTATCTCATCAATTGACAACTGTGGATAGTCGTGTACTCACCTTAGCTTATATAAATAGACTAGCCAGACAACTCTCGTCTAGTCAGATTTGCTGGAGCTTTACCAAAACGGTCTTGACCTAGCCTGGTCTGGACTAGGGCGTAAGCCTCATGAATCCCCTGTTATTAGGGCATGACCAGAGGGGCGCTAACGCGATAAGATGCCTGGTATATCTTCTAAACCCTTTCAACATCGAGGGAAAGCGCATGGATTTTGCTAGCCTTGGAGCACAGCTCAACGCGGCTACCATCTGGCCAGAAGGCCTTCTAGTTATCACCATCCTAGTCATCCTGGTGGGTGACCTTATTCAGGGCCGTTCATCCTCTGCGTGGACGCCCTATGCGGCCTTGGGTGGTGCGCTAGCCGCAGTCGTAGCGCTGGTGGGGCAGTGGGGCGCTACCGACCCCATTGGGTTTTTGGGTGGCTTCAATGGCGATAATTTAGGCATTGTGTTTCGAGGTATTATTGCGCTATCGGCTGCGGTAACGGTGCCCATGTCCATTCGCTACGTGGAACAGTCGGGCACCTCCCTGGGTGAGTTTTTAGTGATTTTGTTGACCGCCACCCTGGGGGGTATGTTTTTGGCCGGGGCTGACGAACTCGTAATGATCTTCGTATCCTTAGAAACACTGAGTATCGCCTCCTATTTGCTGACTGGCTACATGAAGCGCGATCCTCGCTCTAATGAGGCCGCCTTGAAGTATCTGTTGATTGGCGCGGCAAGCTCAGCTATTTTCCTCTACGGTTCCTCGTTGCTCTACGGCCTCTCTGGGGGAGAAACAAAGTTAGGTACCATCGCAGCCCGTATCGCCTTGGACAATTCTGATGCCCCAATTGGCTTGATTGTTGCCCTAGTCTTTGTGATTGCTGGGATTGCCTTTAAGATTGCGGCTGTGCCCTTCCACCAGTGGACTCCCGATGTGTACGAGGGCTCCCCAACGCCGGTGGTGGCCTTTTTGTCGGTAGGCTCAAAAACCGCAGGGTTTGCTCTGGCCATTCGCTTACTGGCTACGGCTTTTCCTCTGGTGTCTGAGCAGTGGCATTTTGTGTTTACGGCCCTAGCCATTCTCAGCATGGTGCTTGGCAATGTGGTGGCCCTAGCGCAAACCAGCATGAAGCGGCTGCTGGCTTATTCCTCCATTGGGCAGGCCGGGTTTTTGATGATTGGTCTGGTAGTGGGCACCGATGCCGGATACGCCAGCATGATCTACTACCTTCTGGTCTACCTGTTTATGAACCTGGGAGCCTTCACCTGTGTGACGCTGTTCTCCCTGCGCACGGGAACTGACCAAATTAGTGAGTACAGTGGCTTGTACCAGAAGGATCCATTGCTGACCCTGGTGCTAAGTATTTGCCTGCTCTCTCTAGGGGGCATTCCGCCGCTGGCTGGCTTCTTTGGCAAAATTTATATCTTCTGGGCGGGCTGGCAAGCTGGAGCCTACGGCTTGGTACTGGTGGGCCTCGTAACTAGCGTCATTTCGATTTACTACTACATTCGCGTCATCAAAATGATGGTGGTAAAGGAACCCCAGGAAATGTCGGAGGTCGTGGCTAACTATCCCCCTGTCCGCTGGGATTTGCCAGGGCTTAGGCCCATGCAGGTGAGCCTGGTAGTGGCAATGGTGGTTACATCTCTAGCGGGGATTCTGTCGAATCCGTTGTTCAACTTGGCTAATAATGCGGTTGTTCAAACCCCTATGCTTCAACAAGCTGGGCCAAACACAGCGCTAGTGAGCACAGTGCTTGCCCCTATCCAAGTTAGTCTGGATTAGGCTTAACCCCTAGCCCTTACCCAACTTGGCCGAGGGCAGGCCGGAGTTGAGCTTGGTTATTTTTCCCATAGCCGTCTTATCCTGTTAAGGCGGCTGTCTTGTTCGCTAATGTCAAGACGATGCCAGCTCACCTTTGGCCGCCAAGGGCAGTAACAGGCGGCTATGGGTGCGACCATCCTCTAGAACAGAAAAGGTAATTTCTCCACCGAGCTGCTCAAGTAGAGTTTGGCAGATGGCCAGATGCAGACCCGGCGCTTCATCGAGCTTAGAAGGAGCCAGGATATCGGCTGGGCCACCCACCTTCAACTCCTCCAGCAAGGCTGGCGGACAATGGCCATTATCTGTAATCGAAAGCTCTAGCCAGTCAAGATTCAAGACCCGACACCAAATATCAATGCGCCCACCGATGGGCGATCGCTGACAGGCCGCGAGCAACACATCGTAGAGAATCAGTTCTAGCTTAGCCATGTCGCCACTGACAACGACATTGCTGTCGTTATGCACCTTAGACCAGAGTTGGCGACTCTCTAAGACAGGGGTAATCCGCTCAATTAGTCGGTTAAGCAAACTGATCAACGGCATGGTTTGCGTCTGTCGCTGGAGCTGCCACCGCTCTTGGTCTAGCACGACCTGAGTGTCTTCGACCAGATTTTTCAGCCGACTGAGAAAGTATCGGCTCTGAACCGGGCTTAGGCTTTCACCCCTGGCCTGAACAAGGTCAAATTCCTGAGCTAGTTTATTAAAATCCCAATGAGTTTTCTCCAACCAGTGATGTTTGTACCAATTTAAATGCTCTAAATCTTGCCGCTGCTGGGTCAGCAGATTGGCTAGGTGTAGGTGCCGTCGTGACCAAGCGAGTTGGTTGGTTAGCAACCTAAACAGCGTTAACTGATGGCTGGTCCATGGCGGCTGAGTCGATGCTACCAGCACCATAACCCCAGTCACCAGATGACTGGGAGCCGTTCTTAAGGCTGTAACCAATAGTCGGCTATTGAGGGGAGGAGCAAGCCACGCTTTGGTTCCCGATGGCAGTTGATCGGTGGGTATAGTCAACGGCTCAGAACTTTGTAGCGCCTCCTGCACAAGGGCATCGGTGGCGAGGGTAATAGCGTGGTCTTCCTTCACCCAAACACTGGTATCTTGGCACACAACCTGGCTAATTTGAGCCTGGGCTGCCCCCGGAGTCCAGGTCACCAGCAAGGCTAGAGAACCTTGCAACAACGGCAAAATATGCTCTAAGGTAGTTTGCTCCAGCTGGCTAGCACGCAGGCCCTGGTGCAACGCCTGTAAACCCCAATTAATGGCTTCGTAGGTATCTTGCTGCTGCTCAATTTGCCGCTGGAGCTGCCACTGATGCAAAATTACGCCAATTTGCCGCCCTACGGCTAAAAATAGCGCTTGTTCAGCCGCCGTCCATTGCCGGTTAATGCGGTCACTCACAACTACGATGCCCTCAGGTTGATGCCCCGGCGACACGTTGCTGACCATCACGGCCTGAGCCCCTAACTCCAGTAAATGAGGCCGCCAGGCCATCAGCTTGAGATCCTGGGGCAGGTTATCAATGGCGACTGGTGCAGGGCTACGTTCCAACAATTGCCAATCAACATCATCAAGCCCAGGCCATAGAGGGAGCGGGGTAGCTCCGCGGCTGGCCTGGCCGTGAAAGCACAAATCATACCCATTGCGATCGGCATTAAACAACAGCACAAAAAACTGCTGGATGCCCAATCGATCGCCCAGGTTGGTAAAGCAGGTTTGTAGGGCGTGGCGCCAATCCCGATCACTGTGGATCCCCTGTATAACCCCAGCGGTCAGATATTGCTCAATCTGGGTATGGCGTAGGTCTTCCTGGCGGGTTGCTGTTGGCAGAGCTAAGCTCAGCAGTCGGGCCATTCCCATCAAAAACTGTTTTTCAGGCTCCTGCCAAAGCCGGGGTAAACTGCCCTCAACGGATAGAAAGCCGATTAAATCTGTACCTGCCGTCAAGGGCGCAACCATCAATGACTGAGCCTGCAATTGCTGCATCAGCCGGTCAGACACGATGGTGTTAAGGGCTCCCCGGCTCTCTCCTAACACCACCAACTGCTGATTACACAGGGCTTGATAGAGCCCCCGCACTTCATCAACGGGCAGTTGTAGGACATGTTCCTCAGGTTGAGCAAAGCTTAGGGATGAGGGCGAGGGCTGCCGCTGCCAGAAGTAGTTGCCCTTGGGCTCAAACCAAAAGACGCGGGTGCGGGTTGGCCCAATAAAGCGCTGGGTCTCCCGCACCACCTCCTTAAGTTGGCTATCGACGTCTGGCAGCAGTCCTAAACGCCCCAGCAGAGCCAGCAGCGGTTGTTCCAATCGCTTGGCTTGCTGCCGCTGCTGTTCGGCATCAAAGTGGTACAACACCTCCGCCAGCGCCCCCATAACGATGGCTAGATAGGAGCGTTCGGCCAACGATGAGGTTAGGCCCCAGCGAGGGGAGGCTAGCACCAGCAAACCAAAACATATCTCCTGGCGCTTGATGGGATAAAGAATGGCACTCTGAAGGGCAAACTGTTTGGCAATGACCCCCCACTCTCCTGCCCGCACCTCATTTTGCAAATCAGCCACAATTAGGGGACGTTGCTGAATAACCGCCTGCTCCATCAGGTCGCCGGGGGTCAGGTTAATGGCTGTACGCATAGGCCGCATCTGCGGTGGGCTATGATAGCCGTGGGTTATTAATCGATGGCGCTCACGGTCGTAGAGGCCAACCCAGGCCACATCAAAGTCAAGTTCCTGGTAAAAGTGAGTGAGGGCGAGGGTAATCGCGTCAGCGGCGGCTGGGGCAGCTCTCACTGCCTTTAATACGCGAGACAACGACACCATCTGCTGGTCGTAGGGGGGGTCAGCGGGCTGCGATTGAGCCATTGATACTAGAAATCTCCTC
The DNA here is from genome assembly GCA_012031045.1 of Leptolyngbyaceae cyanobacterium SM2_5_2. Lineage (GTDB taxonomy): Bacteria > Cyanobacteriota > Cyanobacteriia > Phormidesmidales > Phormidesmidaceae > Nodosilinea. The sequence goes on along the minus strand of JAAUUR010000099.1, from coordinate 1,236 downwards.
GAAATTCAGGAACAACGGTGGTAGGAAACACCTTGTTTAGACGAGGTTAGTGTAATCTCTGATCCCTGAGGGGCAGGGATTTGGAGGTATCCCAGAACCGGCCAATGGGTTATGAGCCGGGATGAGTCTTGCCCTAGGGGCGACCATCCAGCTCTGAGGGCAGGTGAGCCAATCTAGCCCCTAACCTTGCCCAGACTTGGGGTTACTACTAACTACAGAGAAGCTTGGCCTGCTTCAGGCTCAAAATAGCGCTAAGGGAGGAGAATAAGGTGAACCGAGAAAAGGAATGTCGCGTGCTCCTGAGGGCAGAATGGGGCTGGAGTATCAGCCCCATTTCCCTATAGCCTGGATATCAGTGTACCCGTCCGTCGTTCGCATCACTACTACAGTTTGTGAAAGATCCCTATCGTCAGTTTCTGCGTCCGCTGATTTTTTCTGGGCTCAAGCTTGACCCTGAATGGCTTCATGGTTATGTCATTGCTGCCCTGGCCTGGTTGGGCCAACCCCCGCCGCAGTTCCATGGGTTACAGACCTGGACTCAAGGTCAGTTTTGCTTGCAGGATGAGCGTTTAGCCCAGACTCACTGGGGAATTTCTTTCCCTAACCCGCTGGGATTAGCCGCTGGTTTTGATAAAGATGGTGAAGCCACGCTGGCTTGGGCTCTGCTGGGGTTTGGCTATGCCGAGTTGGGGACGGTTACTCACCTGGCTCAATCAGGCAATCCCCCACCGCGCCTATTTCGCCTGGTTGAGGACGAAGCGGCGCTTAACCGTATGGGGTTCAACAACCAGGGGGCCCTGGCGCTAGCCGAGCGATTGGCGCAGGTCTGGGCCATACAACGGCCCACCATTCCCATTGGCATCAATCTGGGCAAGTCCAAAGTTACGGACTTGGCTGCGGCTGCCGCCGATTACCAGGCCAGTTTTCAGCCGTTACGGCCCTACGGAGACTACTTTGTGGTTAATGTTTCCTCCCCCAATACGCCGGGCTTGAGGACGCTACAGGCCGCCGACCAGCTCAGCCCTATTTTGACGGCCCTGCAGGCCGAAAACTTAGACCACAAGCCCCTACTGGTAAAAATTGCCCCCGATCTAGACTGGCCAGAAATTGATGCGGTCATTGAACTGGCCCTAGCCCATAATCTAGCAGGCATTATCGCCACCAATACCACCATTGCCCGACATAGCCTCAAAACCCGTATACTGCCCCAAACAGGTCAGCCTATTGAGCAGGAGG
>JAAUUR010000098.1 GCA_012031045.1 Leptolyngbyaceae cyanobacterium SM2_5_2 | reverse complement strand
CCCCTCGTGCTTTTTTTGAGTTATCCTGGTACAAGATGCACCCTGATGGTAGGGAGAGCTTATTCGCTCTCCTTTTTTTTTATCCATAGAATAATTAACGCTTTGGGTGCCTATTGTCACAGGCATTCATCCGCCGCCTCCAATCATGAGGGGTTAGGTTTTGCGTTGTTGCCGGTTAGCGCGGCCAAGCCCCGCCTTCCCATCGTCGCGTTTATGTCCCATCAACTAGCAAGGCCCTATAAAGGCATCATCCAGGTGTATCCGGGCCTGATGGGTGAAGACTCTAGCTAGCGTTTTGCCAATCCTACAAGTTCTCTGCTAGGGCCAGAGGTTCGGGGGTGTCATTTTGAGCTTGGCCCAGAGCAGAAACGTGGTCTGAGGGATTATCAAAGTTAGGCTCGGTCTGATAGGCTACCAGGTCAAACCAAAAGGTAGTACCAACGCCGACTTCGCTGACCAGATGAACCTGGCTGTTGTGCTTTTCGATGATATTTTTGACAATAGAAAGCCCCAACCCCGTGCCTTCTAGGGTGTGGACACGATTCTCAACCCGGAAGAAGCGATCAAAAATGGCCTGCTGATCTTCTGGGGCAATGCCAATGCCAGTATCCGACACTTCGATACGAATGCTGTCGGCCTGACCACCATCATCTTCACTGGCACGGGTGAGGCAGTGGGCGCGGAGCATCACCTGACCGCCAGACTCAGTAAATTTCAGGGCATTACCAACCAGATTGCTAAACACTTGCAGGAGTAAGTCGTAATGGCCCATCACCGGTGGCAGGTTAGGCTCTACGTCCTGTAACAGCTCAATCTGCTTATCCTTGGCATTGAGGCGATGGGTACGCAGGGTTTGTTCAATCGGCTGAGCAATATCCACCGCATCGATGGCATACTGCCGGTTTGACTCCAGACGAGAGAGATCGAGCACATCGTTGACCAGCCGAGTGAGGCGATCTGTTTCGTGGTTGGCGGTTTCTAAAAATTCCTTACGTTCGCTGTCGCTGAGGTCTTCACCGTACTCATGGAGAGTTTCAATAAAAGACTTGATATTAAACAGCGGCGTGCGCAGCTCGTGGGAGACGTTGCTAATGAACTGTGCCTTCGCTTCGTTGAGAGCTGCTTCGCGGGTTATATCCTGCACGGTGATGGCCAGCCCCTTAACGTTTTCCCTGGCCTGATCAAGCACGGTATTGAGCAAAATTCGTAGGGTGCGATGGCTAGGCTCAGTTAAAGGTACGCGGAATTCCATGGCATCTGCATCTCCCTGTACGGCCTGAAACAGGGGCCGAGTCAGCTGCAAACGTACTGGGGCGGGGAGATGCCCCAGAATATTTTGACCATCTAGGCTTTGATTTTCCCAGCCAAAAATGCGGCGGGCCGTTGGGTTGACCAGCACGGCATGCATGTCACTATCGAGCAAAATAGCGCCATCGGCAATGGTAGACACCAGGGTTTCGAGCTTGGCCTTTTCCGCCGTGAGTTCTTCGATATTTTGTTCTTCGTAGCGTTCTAAACGCTCAGCCATGTCGTTGAAGCTGTAAATCAGCTCCCCCAACTCCCCCCCTAAGGGCAAATCGACCCGCTGCTTAAAGTTGCCTGCGGCAATGTTTTTGACCCCCAGCAGCAACTCTTTAATCGGCTTAGTAATGGTGAGAGCGTTAAACACCGCCCCCAAAATCACCATCACCCAAATTGATACAAACACGGCCACGGTCACGTCCCGGGTCAGGTGGGAGGAAGCTACCACCGTGGGGTTGGGGTTGATGCCCAGGGCCAAAACCCCCAGGTGTTCGCCATTGTAGTTGAGGGGCACAAAGACATCGGTGACTTCGCCGACTGGGGTGAGGTGCTGCCGCACCAGAGGGCGATCGGTATTCTGAGCATAGCCATCGGGCAACTGCATCCGCCGCCGCAGCGTGAGCGAATTCTGCACCGCCGCCTCAGAGAAGGGAATGCCGAAGAAAATATCGCCATTTTCATCGGCATAGAGCATGTAGCGAACGCTGGATGTGCTCTGGTAAAAGCTGTAGGAAAATCGGGCCAGTTCCGTACGGTTTTCTTCATTAACTAATGGGGCCACGTTGGCCGCCAGCAGCAAGCCCAGATCGCGGGCGAAGCGAGTATCGTTGAGCCGTGCATCGTACTGAATGGTGTTAACCGCCCAAAACGTTAACCCGCTAGTGATGAGGGACACAACCAACGTTGCCCCAGCCATAAGCCGGGTTTGCAGCGTAAAATCGCCCCACCAGCGGAGAAACAGTTCCCGGATTTTAACGAGCAGCCTAATCAACGGTGTCCTTCAGCTAGAGAGTCAATTTAGCCTATATTCTGGCATGATCTTGCCAAGTTAGCTGTCAAACAATCCTTCAAACTCGTGCCGTAGGCGGTTATAGTTTACCACCCTGGCCACAATCAGGTTGTCGTCGCCACTGGCTAAGTCGAACTGCTGCTTCCAGTGGCGCACATCCTCTTCTTGGTGAAGCCAAAACTCCACGATTTTGCTGGCGATCGCGTCCCAATCCCAGTCTGGCCGCCGATATACAGCCTCCGTAGCCCTGATAAAGGCGTCTAGGGTACAGCAGCGGCTACCCAGATAGGCCTGACTGCGGTTAGGGTGCGTTTCAACCCGTTGCTGATGATTAAAAAACTGAAGCATTGGCGCAATGCCAATAATGTCAAAGCTGTAGCTCATAAGATCGCTATTTTTTTTTACGCTATGCTACGCGCTGCAACCCATTGACGCAAGTTTGAGATGAACATTCCGCAGCATCCCATTTCTAAACCAGGAGGTTAGACTAGAGAACAGTCCACAAGGTAGCTAAGGATACTTAGCCTAGCCTTAGCGTTTGCCTGTCTAACCCACCTATGAGTATGCGTTTCTCTGGTTCCGCGCGCCGACCCCGCAGCCTCCAAGCTACCGCCACGGGTGCTTTAACCCTGGGCTGGTTCTTGCTTCAGACGTTGATGCCGCTTCCCCCAGCCCTGGCCGATGGTGAGCCAGAGGAAGGGCTGAGCTATGGCCAATTCCTTGAAAATATTGATCAGGGTCTGGTGGAAAGCGTAGAACTCGATGAAACCAGAGGTATAGCCTACGTGCGGCTTGAGGGGATGCCGAAGAGGATCCGCTGCATCAGGTGGTTTTGTTTGCTAGCGATCGCAACCCAGAGCTGATTCGCCGCCTGCGCGAAAACGATGTGGATGTGGAAATTCGCGATACTAGCAGCAGTGGGGCACTGGCCTGGTTGGCGACTAACTCGCTATTGGCATTAATTTTGATTTTTGGTCTGCTGATGCTGCTGCGACGCTCGGCAGCGGGGGCCGGTAACGCCATGAACTTTGGCCGGTCTAAGGCCCGCTTTCAAATGGAGGCTAAAACCGGCGTCGTCTTTGACGATGTAGCTGGGATTGAAGAAGCCAAGGAAGAACTCCAGGAAGTGGTATCGTTCCTGAAAAATCCTGAGAAGTTTACGGCGATTGGGGCGCGTATTCCCAAGGGGGTGCTGCTGATTGGCCAACCAGGGACAGGCAAAACCCTGCTGGCTAAGGCAATCTCAGGCGAGGCTGGCGTGCCTTTCTTCAGCATTTCGGGTTCTGAGTTTGTGGAGATGTTTGTGGGAGTAGGTGCCTCACGGGTACGGGATTTGTTCCGCAAAGCCAAGGAAAACGCCCCCTGCATTGTGTTTATCGATGAAATTGATGCCGTCGGTCGCCAGCGGGGTGCAGGCATTGGCGGCGGCAACGATGAGCGCGAGCAGACCCTCAACCAGCTTCTGACAGAGATGGACGGCTTTGAGGGCAACAGCGGCATCATCGTGATCGCCGCTACTAACCGAGTAGACGTGCTGGACACGGCCCTGCTGCGGCCAGGTCGGTTTGACCGCCAGGTGGTGGTAGATTTGCCCACCTTCAAGGGGCGACTGTCAAATTCTGGAAGTCCACGCCCGCAACAAAAAAGATTGCCCCCAGAGGTTTCCCTGGAGGCGGTGGCCCGTCGCACCCCCGGCTTTTCTGGCGCAGAACTGGCCAACCTGCTCAACGAGGCCGCTATTCTCACCGCCCGTCGCCGCAAGGAAGCCATGACCATGCAGGAGGTGGAAGACGCCATTGACCGCATCACCATCGGCCTTAGCCTGACCCCCCTACTGGATAGCAGCCGCAAGCGCATGACCGCCTACCACGAAGTCGGCCATGCCCTGCTCACCACCCTGCTCAAGCACTCCGACGAGTTAAATAAGGTCACGATCATTCCCCGCTCTGGGGGCATTGAGGGCTTCACCCAGTCGCTCCCCAACGAAGACATCATCGACAGCGGCCTCTACACCCGCAACTGGCTGATTGACCGCATCACCGTGGCCTTGGGCGGGCTAGCCGCCGAAGCTGAGGTGTTTGGCGATGACGAAACCTCCACCGGAGCCAGCGGTGATATTCAGCAGGTCACCAACCTGGCCCGGCAAATGGTAACCCTCTACGGCATGTCTGACCTGGGGCCGGTGGCACTAGAAAGCATGGATAACCAGGTTTTCTTGGGCCGTAACCTGATGCCCCGCAGCGAAGTCTCGGAGGAAATGGCCAGCAAAATCGACGCTAAGGTGCGCGAAAATTGCCCTCACCTGTCTGGCCCGCGCTCGCCAGGTGCTGCGCGATAATCGGGTCTTAATGGATAATCTGGTGGACTTGCTGATGGAGCGCGAAACCATTGACGGCGATGAGTTTCGTCAGCTTGTTAAGCAGTATGCGGAGATTCCAGAGAAGTTCCTGGTTAAGGCTGGGTCGTGATAGGACTGGGTAGTAGGTAGGAGAGCGCTTGGGCTCGTACAATAGGGCTGAGTTATTTTCCTAGACCCAGTTGCTATGACTGCTGCTTCAGCCCCTAATCTTCTTTCTGGCATTGTTAATCAGGTGCTGGCTATTAAGCCCCTGTGGAACCTGGCGAAGGATCGGGCTCGCCAGATGATGGTCACCAGGGCCGAAAGTATGGGTGTGCCCTGGCGGGAGCGGGTGCAGGCGCTGCGATCGCGCCACACCGACCAGGATCTGTCTCCCCTCTGGCAAGCGGATTTGGAGGCCATCCAAAATCCAGACCTCACCTACCCGGCCTACTACACCACCAGCTTCCACGCCTACGACGAGGGCAACCTGGGCTGGCGACCCGCGATGGAAGTAGAAGTAGCGGCGCAAGCGGTTCACGCCAGGCTCTGGCCGGGGGCTGGAGCCACGGGCGACGCTCGCCTGCGTCAGAGCTATCACGATGTGCTAGTCGCCCAACTTCCCGCCGCCCCCACCGCCATTGTGGATCTGGGCTGCGGCGTCGGCATGAGCACCGAGACGCTCCAGTCCATCTTCCCCCATGCAACACTAACCGGGGTAGACTTGTCGCCTTACTTCCTGGCTGTCGCCCAATATCGCCAGCAAGAGCCATTAGCCCACCTTACTGTGGCCTCCTCAGATTCCCCGATCCCCGCCTCCCTTGCTTTCCCCACCTCCCCCATTACCTGGCATCACGCCGCCGCAGAAGCCACTGGCCTACCCAGCGCCGCCTACGACCTGGTTTCGGCCTGCTTAGTCTTTCACGAGTTGCCCCAAACGGCTGCCAGGGCGATGATTCACGAAGCCCGTCGTTTGCTGCGTCCGGGTGGGCATCTGGCGATTATGGATATGAATCCTCGCTCGGAGGTGATCCAGAAGATGCCGCCCTTTGTGCTGACCTTGCTCAAAAGTACCGAACCTTATCTAGATGAGTACTTTAGCCTGGATATTGAAGCTGAATTTGTAGCCGCAGGGTTTGAACGGCCCGCGATCACCTACAACAGCCCACGCCACCGCACCATTATCGGCAAAGCCCTTTGACCAATGGGTGCGGTGGGAGGATTATAGCGGTCATCGTCGCCAGTGGTCGTGAACCTGCTCTACTTGGCTTGAGGTGACCTGGAGCTTAACCCCAGGCCACCTCGACTGATCGCCCTGAACCCACTAGATCGCAGCGATGGGGGGTACCATCAGACCATCTCCAGCGGGTGCAGCCGCAGCCAGAGCATCCTCAGCACTGGGGAAAATGGCGGACAGGCGCTCAATTCCCGCCACACCCAGCAACGAATCAAGGTTGAGGGGACGATCCAACTCAATTTGAATGATCTCGTTGTTGTCGATATCGGGGCCACGACCAATGGAGAACGGGAAGTTGTTGTCGTTGGCGACTAGCAGGGTGTCTTGATCCAACACCAGCAGGTCTTCAATGGTGACGAAGGGGAAGTCAAAGGTGGTGTTGCCATCGCCGTTCAAGTCGTTAGGATCGGCAATGTTGAGCAGATCCACTACTTCTTCCTTGCCTACAAAACCGCGACTGTCAACATCAGTCAGGTCGATTTTGAAGATTTTCTTGAAGGCGGCCGCTTCGCCCTGGTTGCCATCCCGCTCAATCACCAGGAACTCGTTGATGTTGATGGGGGTAAAGTCGCCAATGGCATGGTTGGTGGCTTCCATCTGGTATAACCCCGCCAGGCCAGTGTAGGTGGCGCTGGCCACGTCGAATTCGTAGATGCGCAGGGATCCCGCCGGATCACCGACCACCGTGCCTTCTAGCATGGGGTAGAGGGTAGCGAGGTCGGGGCTAAAGGCCATGCCCTCAAAACCGCGAGAGCGGGGCAGGTTAGCCACGGCTTCCCCGGCTAACACCGCCGGATTGTCGGGAGAGCGCACCTCATCCGCTACCACCTGGTCACGCACCAGGTCTCCCGTGGCTGGGAAGTCGGTAAAGAAGCCATCTGCCCCAATAGAAATCAACTGGGCCAGCTCCGACTCTGGGGTTTGGGGGGTGCCGTCAGGGTTCAGGGTGAGGAAGCGCTCCTCGTTACGGTGGGTGTAGGGATGAACCTGCAAGCCAGCCGCGTGGGCGTCATCAATAAAGGAGGTAATTTCACCCGTGAGCTGGGTCGAAAATTTCCGCCACGCCGTCGCCGTTGCCATCCACAGGGGTATCCAGGGCTTCCCGCAGTAGAATGTTGTTCTTCCAGGGGCCAACGCCTTCTGCGTACTTGTCGCGCAGCAGTTGCAGCATCTCTGGGCTATCCAGGTCGGCGTAGAGAGTATCGGCAGAGAGGGGATTTTCTGCCGTATCCAGAAAATCCTGACCGTAGATGGCAGCCAGGTCGTTGCCCTGGGCAATGTTGTAGCGGATGTCGTAGGGGAAGGAGAAGGCATCGTTGAGGTCAGCACCAGCGGTGGTATCGCCGTAGAGCTGCACCAGGGGGATGTCGCTCAACCCTTCCGCATCCAGACGAGCCTGGATTTCAATCAGGTTTTGCACCTCAAAGGACTGGATGAAAATGCGGCTGGGGTCGGTGAAGCCTTCGGCAATTAGGGTATCTACCAAAAGCTGGCTGGTATCCAGGTTGATGGGGGTGCCATCAACAAAGGTGCCTTCCTTGGCCAGAAAGGTGGGGTGCTTGGTTTCGGGATAAATGCCGATAACCCGACCCGTTTCAGCCTCTACCCGCTTCACCAGGTCAATTACCTCGGCCAGGGTGGGCACCTCAAACTGGCCATCAAACTCGGTGTTGCCGGGGCGCACGTTGGGGATGCGCTCTTTGGCTCGCAGGGTCTTCAGTTCCTCTAGAGTGAAATCTTCGGCAAACCAGCCGGTGAACTCTGCCCCGTCGATGATTTTCGTGGTTTGACGGTCGGCAAATTCGGGGCGATCGGCCACATCCGTGGTACCAGCAATTTCGTTCTCGTGGCGGGCGATCAACACACCATCTTTAGTCACCACCAGGTCAGGCTCAATAAAGTCGGCCCCCTGTTCAATGGCAAGCTCGTAGGCCGCTAGGGTGTGCTCTGGCCGCTCGCCGCTGGCGCCCCGGTGGCCAATGACGATGGGATCCTGCCCATTCAGGGTAATCAACGTGTTGACGTTGGGGGGTGGCAATGGGCGCAGACAGGAGTTGGCCGCTAGCGTCAAATTGCAGCAGGTAGGGGCCAAATTCTTCCCCAATCCAGATGTTGCCGTTGGCATCCAGCACGATGGACTCTGGGTCAAAGTCGGCCCCGGTCAGCAGGCGCTCAGCGGTACCTTCGTTTTGAAGGTCGAAGGGGATCAAATCATTGGGGTCGCTAAGTTGCACAAAGCCCTGAATTTCAACACTACCGTCGCCGCCCTCAGACCCAGCCCAGTTGGGTGCCACCTGGTACACCCGCAGCAGGTAGTCGGGGGCTGTTGATCTTAGAACCAAAGCCATTGTCAGACAGGAACCAGTAATTAGAGCCGTCGCCGCCGGGGGCAAACTGCACACCGCTAAAGCCCTGTACCGGGGGGCCAGCAAAGGGGCCAGTGCGCCCGTTGGCGTCAATACCCACGCCCGTGGGGGGGCCTTCGGCAAAGGTGTCGGCAGGCAAGGATGCAAAGCCCACCAGGGTTGCGAGGGGGGCAACCGTGGAGTTTTCTACATCGCCGGTTTGGGTTGGTTGAATTGTGTCGGAAGCCATGGCTCGAAAGCTCTCCTAATGATTCGTTATTGCACTCTCAAATAGCCATGAAAATTACCCGCCAAGGCCCAGCCCAGCAGATCATTTTCACCCTAATTGCCACAAAGAATGATCCCACAAAAACTCTGAGACGAGATTAAATTTCAGGGTGGTGTTGGTTAACCGAATTGAAGGATTTATTTAGTTGGAGATTAACGTCCAATTGCCCAATTATGAAAATTTTCGAGAATGAGTTTCAAGATTTAGGGTTTGGAATATGCTTAGAAAATCAAAATTTTTGTATGGTCTATTATTGGGATTACTCATTAGCAGAAAGCTAGGTATCTCCAAATTCAGGATTTTTAACATCGTGAACTAGCTGAGTCGCTTAACTCTGCTGGGGGTTAGAGAACCTGCACCAGCTTTCCAGCACGATTGCAGGATGACTCGAATCACTAGGCGTGCCAAATTTTGAATATGGCCCGCCTAGCTTTTGACAAGATGTTGCCTCTCTATGGGTTCTCGGTGTCAGTAGACAGTGCAGAGAAACCCAGCTCCTAGAAACCGGGCTTCTCTGCCAGGCCGCTCCCAAAAAGAACCAGCCGTAAGTTACTCGATCAGCAAGATCTTATCCATCACCACCATCCACTGATTGGGTGCTTCCGTCGCTAAAGGACGCTCACCGCTGGAGTCAGCCGCCGGAGTGGGAACAGGGATCGGTTCGCACCAATCGTTCGGGTCGGCATAGCCGTAGCGATGCAGGATTTTGGATCACCCGGTCTAGCCCGCGCAAACTGCCGTAGAGCACATGGCGCACTCGCTCCGGCTGGGGCTGCTGTCTTGAGGAAGACGCAGGGCGGAAGATTGGACGCGCCATCGGCATCCGATTCGGGATATGGCAACATGGCATTCGTTTTCCTTACGAGATGGATAGACTCACCCCTACCCCTCCCAAGAGGGGACGACAACCATCCCCTCCTGGGAGGGGTGCCCGCAGGGCGGGGTGGGTGAGGAAAAGAACACGAAAACCCCAGCCACCCACGCTTTTGAAGTGCAAGGTTGGGGGCTGGGGTACCATAAACCCTAGCCACGCAATCTGCGCAAGAGATTTGCGGGGTTAGCTGTTCGTGGGTGCTGCTAACACCTACGGACAGCGCCGAGATTTTCGAGTTCTGAGTGAACCGCCGCCCTGAGTGAACGGCTTAGTGTAAAAGACTACTGGTACAAATGCAGCTTGTCAACCCAGGGAAAAACTTTTTTTGACAAATAGCTGTAGCTCTGTAGCAAATACCACTAGTCCGTAGGGTGCCGTCATCGTCCTGTGTAACGCACCGTGTTTCTACAATGCGGCGCGCGTTGGGTAAAGCAGAAGATGTTCGGATCTTTGCCGTCTGTCTACCCCGCAGAGGGCTATTATGCAGATTATTCGCCGCCTATCTACCCTCAGAGGGGGATTAGACGGCGGATAATCTGCCTATTCACCCAGAAGGGGGTATATAAGCAGACTGGATCGATCCAATAAATTGTTAGCTGGCTCCCCACAAAGGTATTGCACTCGTCCTTGAAGGATATCGGTGAGTTCGAAAGCACTCAGGAGATGGTGGGTGAAGGAGTGGTGAGATGCGGTCGGTTTAACCCAAAGAGTCCATTCAACGATAAAGAAAAAATTTTCATGAAGAATGTTCTGGATGCAATTTATGAAGCTTTGATTCAGTAATAATTTGTTTGAAGTGGAAGTTGTGCATCTATCATTGATGAGTTTCATCCAACCAAAACTGAAATTCACGGTCGTAATCGAACAGCTTTTATTAAGGATAAATCCTATGCAAAATCTACTAATTCGTCGCCTCGCTGGCTTTTCTCTCAAACTCGGCTTGCCTAGCCTAACTTTGGTCTCGCTGCTGGGATTGACCCCTAGCCTTGCCGTTGCTCAACTCACTACTCAAACTGTGTCCGACCAACCTGAAGAAGTGATAATCGCTAACATATTTCGTGATATCGACCGTACCATTCAAGATGGTAGACGCACTATAGACGACGCAACTGACTTGGTAGACACTATCACAAGACCCTTTGAAGAACGAGCAGCAGCCCAGCGGGCAGAAGAGGAACGCCAACTACGAGAGCTAGAGCGCATCCGACTTCAAGAAGAACGAGAAGCTGCTGTTAGAGTTGCAGCAGAACAGCGTCGCCAGTATTTTGAAAGCCTGACACCTGAACAGCAGCAAGCCTATGTCGCGGAACAAGAGCGTCTGCAACAACAGCAGATAGACATGATTTCTCAGTTTTTTCTAGAGGCATTGGTTTCTAGTTCTACTCAGCCTGATCGAGGAGACTACCCGCAAGGAATGACTAGGGACGAATATTATTGTTACATCGATCCCAACTGTGGGCGTTAGCTCTTCGGGCGTTAACACAGATTTTTTAGTTTTCCTTAAATAGTAACTTTACCTTCAAGCTAGGAAAGTCGATCTAGAGCATAAGTAAACACCAAAAAATTTCCTTGGAGCTAAAAAATAGGGTGAAAATTATGCTTTCACGCATAGTTTTCAACTTTTTGGTTAAGAATTCGGCATGCAGTAGGTTAACTCTGAAGCTGGGAGGGGTTATCCTGGGTAGCGTAATTGCTACAGGGCTTATACCTTACCAAGAGGCGATCGCCCAACATTCCACCTTTCACGGTGTTCGTGTTTCTCCCCAGTTACAGCTAGACTCAGATTTAGCAGACTCGATTGAAAAAGGAGCCACACCGTACCAAGTTAGAAATATTGGTTTTCAGTATGATCGTCTAGCAGAGTGGTTGCCCATTCCTGGGAGCGAAGACAATTACACAACTTACAGTCGTATGACATTTATTGCTTCAGGGAATGACAGCCGTCAGATCACCTTGATGATTGGTACTATGTCCAACAATCCTCGAATTTTTTATTTTTTGGTTGATTGCGCTGCTAACACGATGTCCTTAGACAGCATCTACGCTTTTTCTGCTAGTGGTGAGACTATTGGCAGACAGAGAGAAATTGGGGGAACTTCGGCATCCCCAGAAGGTCAATTTCAGCAAAGCTTGGTAGACGGAGTTTGTAGGTTGGGATCATAAAAAATTGCTTGAGATGGGGACTCCTATGCCGCCTAGGTAGGGAAATACTGCCTGATCTCAACCGCTACAGATTCCTAACCGTATTTAATGCAATAAAACAAGAGGAATTTGCATGATGCTACTTTCCTTTTTCCGTATCCTAAAGCATACCTCTCTAACGGCTTTATGCGTGTTTGGAGTGTTGTTGTTTAGTACTCCTGCTACTGCCAATACAACTCTTGATTTGCAAGAGGAGGTGCTGAGGCGAGGCATATCCTCAGAAGATGTTGACAACGCAATGAGAAACAGACCTGTTTCTACTTTTCCTGAGTCCAACTTTCCATATTATGCACCTGTGAATGGCTGCTCTAACCCTATTCCTGTCAACTGGAATGAAGTATTTGAAGACGCTTGTAATATCCACGACAGATGCTATCAGACTCCTGGAAAAACAAAAAGTTCATGTGATGCTGCAATGTTAGAAGAAATGTTGAATATATGCGAATTTGCACCTAGTTCAGTGCATGACCTTTACTGCCGTGGTATGGCAGAAATTTTTAATCTTGCTGTCGTGGAATCTGGTCAGGCTCATAGAGCTTATGCTCATGCTCAAAGTCAGCAGAATGCTTACATCTCAACTGTTTATAATTGGCTTAATGATGTTAGTGATATCGTATGTACCAACAGTAATATTGTGACAGATATTTTAGTTAATCCTAGAGACAGAATTATTGTTAGAGCAAGCGGAACGGTAGTGTTTGGAGCATTCGCGGGTGCGGGAAGTCCCTGGGGGATTAATGGTTTTCAAATTTTTAATTATTTTGCTGGTGTACGGCATGGTCTTCTCTTAGGAAGAATTAGACAAGCTGATATGAGTAGTTTGGATGGCTACTTCCCAATTGGTGAAGGATGGAATGGAGGTCGAGAAGTTATCCTTGATGAGCCAGGATTTCTGGAGTTCCTAGTAAATGACAATAATCCTCAGGATAATCGAGGAGAATTTTGTATTGAAGTGATCAATCTTGGGTCTGCAACTTGAGAGAAATCTTCGGTCATTTACTGCTATACATTGAGGTGATTTTTCAATATGAAAGGGACTTTACTGACACTTGGTATCATTCTGTCTCCTATGTCCGCACCTGTTTCGGCTCAGTTTCTTTCCGAAACTGCCTGTCCTGACACCTACCTAGATGGTTGGTGCTACGCATTTAATAACAACGTCCATTCTATTCATACGCAAACGCCTGACAATCATTTGTTGATGTTTTCAGCAATTCAGGAATCAGGTGAGCATTATGAGATGGTAACTATCACAAATATTTCAACTGGCGAGGTTGTGTTTAAGGCGGCTTATGATGTTGGTCGTGGTGGCGGCGAAATTTTTACTGGAACAGTAGAGATAGGACAGCGATATCTGTCGCAGATCCAAGCAGCCGAAGATTTTATGCGTACTGTTCTTAATTGATCTGACCCGTAAGCGCGATCGCTACTAGAGTGCAACACAATCTCGTGATATTCTCTCGTTCAAAAAATCAAATTACAGTATTTGCCTCCGCTCAGATCGCCGAAGTTGCTGCCCAGTCAAGAGTAATACAAAAGTTGCAGGTAGTCCTAAAGATGTAAGGATGGAAGGGATAAGCGTTCCAGCAGAAAACCCATGTCTGATTGCCAGCCCACCTGCCCTGATTGCCTGTCAAGTCGTGTCGATCAAAAACGGCAAAATCCAATAACGGTAAAACCAGAACTTTAAATGCCGTGAGTGTGGCAGACAATTCGATGCAAGACCCTCAAAATAAAATCAATTGACCAA
>JAAUUR010000097.1 GCA_012031045.1 Leptolyngbyaceae cyanobacterium SM2_5_2 | reverse complement strand
ATTGCGCCCCTGCTGATTGTGCTGATTTTGCGGTAGCTATGTTGGCGGTTAGCGCCCGCATCTTTTACCCAGCGACATGGTGGCCCCAGCGCCGATTGAAGAGCCTGTCTCTATCCTTAGGCCGATGCCTTTGACGTCGGGCGATATGGTAGTTCCCGAACTATCAGAGCTGATCCACGGGCCGGCTGATTACCAGGTTGAAGGTTAGCGCCGCCCTGACTAAGCTAGGTTCAAAGGGTCAACATCAATAGTCAAGCTCACGTTGGCTGGACAAGCTGACCTCAGGCGTTGCAGGTCAGGTAGACCTACTCCTAATGGGAACTTAAGAACAATATGCCAACGGTAGCGACGAGCCACTCGCGACAATGGGGGCTGGGGCTGGCCCAAGGAGCATGTGAGGCTTATCGTGTAGCATGGTTTTTAGCCTCTCTGCTAGGGTGCTGGCTACCTGCTGCACAGCGCTGGGGTCAGGGCTGCCCAGGCGCAGCAGCACCATCTGCCCGGCTGGGGGATAATGCAAAAGCTGCCGTTGCTCCCACTCGGTGGCAATAAAGGTTTCATAGTCATAGCGGGTGACCGCTTCAATGACGGGATGTTCGGGGGTATAAGTCTGTAGAATTACCTGGCCTGGCTGCTCACCTCGGCCTGCTCGCCCGGCTACCTGAATCAGCATTTGTAGGGCGCGTTCGCTGGCCCAGTAGTCGTTCATATACAACAGGCCATCGGCGGCAATAATGCCCACTAGAGTGACCTGGGGTAGGTCAATGCCCTTGGTTAGCATTTGAGTGCCGACTAATAGATCGGCCTCTCCTTCGGCAAAGCGAGTTAATAAGGCTCGATGCGCGCCCTTGTGGCGGGTGGTGTCGCTGTTCGAAGCGAATGCAGGTTAGCTCAGGAAAGGTTTCGGCCAGGGCATTGACCACTCGCTGGGTGCCGCTACCGAAGTGCTTCAGGTAGGGTGAACTGCACTCAGGGCAGTGGCGAGGATGCCCCTGGCTGTAGCCGCAGTAGTGACAGCGCAGGGTCATGGCACTGTGGGCATGGGGCTGATGGTACGACAGCGATACATCGCAGTGGGGGCACATCATTACGTGGCCACAACTGCGGCAGGAGACAAAACTGCTGTGGCCCCGGCGATGTATGAACAATAGCCCCTGGTTGCCCTGCTGTTTCATCTCCCGCAGAGCCCTTGCAGCGAATGGCTGAGAATGCTGCGATTGCCCAGGTTTAGCTCTTCCCGCATATCGATGACCTGCACCGACGGCAGCGGGCGAGCCTGGACCCGTTCTGGTAGGGATAGATAGCGAGTCGGCATCGCCTGGTTAGGGCTGAGATTGCGGCACTGCACCCAGGTTGCTAACGACGGAGTAGCCGAGCCTAAAAGTAGCGGGCAATTTTCCAAGCCCGCCCGCCAGTTGGCCACGGTGCGGGCATGGTAGCAGGGGGCTACGTCCTGCTTATAGCTGCTATCGTGCTCTTCGTCCAGAATTATCAAGCTCAGATTAGTCAGGGGTAGAAACACTGCTGAGCGGGTACCCACAATCACCAGGGGATGATTGGGTTGGAGGCTTTGCCGCCAGGTGTCGTAGCGCTCGCCATCGGAGAGACCACTGTGGTAGACACACACGCGATGGCCAAAGCGACGGCGGAAGCGATCCGTTAGTTGAGGAGTGAGGCCGATTTCGGGCACCAGCACCAGGGTTGATTGCCCTGCCGCCAGCCGGGGCGCAATGGCTTGGAGGTAGATTTCGGTTTTGCCCGACCCTGTGACACCGTGGAGCAAAATTTGGGTCGCCCCATCACACGTATTAATTTGATCTAATGCCATAGCCTGAGCCACGGTTAACGTCTTAGGTTGGTCGGCCATTAGAGTTGGCCCTGTCTCCGAGCGCAGTCGTTCACGCAGATCAATCACCAGATGACCGGTGGCCACCAGTCGCTTTAGCGTAGCGCTGGTGGTTTTACAAAGCTGAAGCGCTTCGCTGAGCCAGAGATCGCCCCCGTGTCGTCGCAGGGTTGTCAGGATTTCAGCCTGCCGAGGGGTTAGCGCTATGGATAGATTAGCCTCAACCAGGGTAACGGCCTGACGTCGCTGGGGCCTGGGTGGCTGGGGTGGCACCAGATACGATTCGGCCCAGCCCAGTTGAATGAGCTGTTGCATAGCCCGATAGCTGTTGCCCTGCCGCTGTAAATATTGCCAGGTATAGTCTCCCGTGGGTGACTGGCGGAGGGTGGTCAACAGCTTAGCCACCGCCGGGGCAAGCTGTTCGTCTACATGGGGTGGAATACGATCAGGACAGAGCCGCAGTCGTCGCTGCGATCTGGCTAGTAGCCCCGGTGGCAGAGCGGCCTTTAGCACTTGCACTAGGGGCGTTTGATAGTACTGGGCAACCCGCTCCAGCAAGGCCCAGTAGGCGGCTGAAAAAAATCGCCTTTCTACAATGCCCTCTACCGGGCGAATTTGTGCCGTTGCTAAGGATTCTGGCGGAGTAGTGAGTAAGGCTAGGGCGAGTGCCCCTACTTGCTGCTGGCCAAAGGGCACAGTCAAAATATCTCCTGCCTGCACCTCTAAATCCTTGGGTAGGCAATAAGTATAGATATCTGGTTGGCCACCGTAGTCTACCAGCACATTGACCCAACCCGGTCGAGCCTGCTGCTGAGCTGTTGTTGGGCTTGCTATGCCGTCCAAAGGGATTGCCATCTAAAGTCTTTATGCTAATGCCAGTCTAGGGTCGTTGAAGTTGACCCTCAATTATTTAAGCAAAATTACTTAGGTGGTGAGTGGGGTCGGTGAGGCGGCTTGCCCCAACCCTTAGTCAACCTGTGGAAAACTAATTCGCCCACCGAAACCCAAAAATTATGGCGTAGCTTTAGCCGAACAAGGTACCTTGCCCTCTAGTCTTGGCCTGATCAATTACCGCCAGATCTGGAGTTGAGATCAGTCCGCACTCGTTTAGAGATCCCGACGGAAAGAAAACAGCAACCTCCTCCCAACTCGCCCAGGGGAGTGAACCCCGAAGATCGATCAACGCTGTGGAAAACTCCTGAACATTCCCAAAAATGCCTTAAGGTTTCCCTTAGATTCAGGGTTCAAATTCCAGAAAGCTTGTTACACTACGCAAGATGCCAAAGAAATGTTACATTGCCTGGGAATTCTCAGAAAAATTCGTATTGTGGACTCACAAAATCAATTGCCAGAAAGAAAGTCAGCAGAAGGGCTTGTCAACGGCTTGGCAATCCGATATACATGCTTCAAACCTGTAGACATACAGTTTTATTTACCCCTATGACCACTACGTTTAACCCCAATACAGACAGTTCTATTGTCTGGTCAGATGTCCCCCTTGATGAGTTCGCTACCGATTTCAGTCGAGCGGCTGAAAAATCTGCGCTGGTAGACAGCGACTTTACCCCTGACAACATCGCTTGGGAGGAAGATCGAGAGGTTCTGGCCAAGTTTTCTCAGGTCAGCGAGTTCTCAGAGAATGGCCTATCGGGTTATAGCAAAACTCTCAGCGATGATGCCGTAGGAGCTTTCTTTAAAGAGATGGCTCGCTATCCATTACTGGAACCCAGTGAGGAAATTGAGCTGGCGCGCCAGGTACGATTCCTGACCAAGGTAGATAGCGTCAGCGAGAAACTGACTAAAGAGTTGGGGCGCAAACCAACCCGACAGGAAATCCTCGCTAAGATGAATTTAACCAGCATCGAGTTTAGCCAAAAGCTCCAGGATGGCCGGGCTGCCAAGCGCCGGATGATTCGTTCAAACCTGCGCCTAGTCGTTTCTATTGCCAAGCGCTATTTAAATAGAGGCGTTCCTTTTCTAGATCTGATTCAGGAAGGCGCCCTTGGTTTAAACCGCGCTACCGAGAAGTTTGATCCCGACAAGGGCTATAAGTTTTCTACCTATGCCTACTGGTGGATTCGTCAGGGGATTACCCGCACCATCGCCAACGATGCTCGCACCATCCGCCTGCCGATCCACATTGTGGAAAAACTCAATAAGCTGAAAAAAGCCCATCGTGATCTGCGCCGAGATTTACAACGCAATCCCACCGAGCAAGAACTGGCTGAAGCTCTGGATGTGAGTGTCGATCAACTGAGAAGTTTGCAGCAGGTACGGCGGCGATCACTCTCCTTAAATCATCGTGTCGGCAAAGGCGAGGATACTGAACTCATGGAACTGCTCGAAGACAGCAGCACCCAAACCCCAGAATCCAAAATCAGCGAGACAATGATGCGCCAGGAAATCACCAGCGTTCTAGCTGAAGTACTTACCGAACGCGAAAAAGATATTATCACTCTGCGCTATGGGCTAGCTACTGGGGAGACTCATACCCTGGAAGAAGTTGGCGGCATTTTTAACCTATCGCGGGAGCGTGTTCGCCAAATTCAAACGAAGGCCATGCGTAAATTGCGCCGTCCTCAAGTCGCATCTCGTTTAAAGGGCTGGCTAAAGTAGGGCCAAAAATGTACAACCCTAACTCCAACCAGCCAGGGCGAGAGCTTGAGTACAAGGCTCTCAGAGATGAGATTCTTAAACGTATAGAGCTACGGCAGCAGCTCATGTCAACCACGTTGTTATTTGCCGGTGCATTGCTGGGCGTAGCCGCTAATAATCTGACAAGGTTTGCCTCAGTAGCGTTTATCTATCCTCCCATTGCATTCTCATTGGCCGCCCTCTGGGCTCAAAATGATATTCGCAGTAGAGAATTAGGCATGTATATCCACAGGTTGGAAAACAACCATGCCATTCCTGGTCTGGGGTGGGAAACTCACTATAGGGCTAACCTGAGGTCTCCTCGGTTGCTCAGGTTGAAGCTATCTGTCCTATCGCCTGCCGCAACCTTTATCGTTTCGGAAATCATTGCTGTCATTATCGCCCTCAGCTCCTGGGCTTCCTTTTCTATCTTTTTGAATATAGCCTTGCAGATCTCAAATATTATATGGATATTAGGAACAATTGCACTAGTCTGGAAAGTGGCACGTTTTAGCTCACAAGCTAGGCTTTAACTACTAACTGAGTCTAGCTTCCCTCTAATCTGCTTTAAGATTTTCAGTTTCTGGGCACCTTGTTATCATCAGGCACGGCTTGTAAGGCGGAGTGTGGTGATGGTAAAACGGAAGAAAGGCCTGGGACAGAGGGCGGCATTTGTCCTGAAACCGACCTTTGTAGTTTGGGCAACGGTATCCTGTTTGGGTTTAGCCGCCTGTCCCGGATGGGCTGTACCCGGTCAACCCGTGTCGAGAGTGGAAGCGTGGATTCGCACCAACCCCACCCTGAACCCTAGCGCTAATGAGCGTTTGACCATTAACCGAGTAGCGGCTCCCGGCCAACGATTCACCTTTCAGGCATCGGTATTTCCGGTCACTGGTGTGCGCCCCGGCGGCAACCAGCGGCTGATTCGCACTGAGCGGTTTACTCTGGTAGACCACGCTAACGACATTACTCCCGATCGCCTGGAAGAATCGCTGCGGGCTATCTACGGGCTGCCGGTCTTTAATGATTATCGCCAGGCCACCCGGCTGTTTGGCTATACCAATCCCCAGGCAGCATCCCCAGCTGACCCAGGACTGCGCCTACAAGGGCAAGTGCGCGAAGGTGAACAATTGGCCTACTGGCAGGAACTAGCCTACGACCAAACCGGGAATGTCTACCTGGGCCGCATGGCCATTTTTCTGAAAGAAGATCTGCCCCTTCTCAGGCAACAATTGGCCAACTAGAACATTTTTGCAGAAATCAAGTTTCTTTGCCAAGCCTCAAGTAGGACAGCTCTCCTAGAAAGCCGTCAGGAGCCAGAGGGCATTACTCTCCTGGCTCCTAGCTCCTGGATTTCTTAGATTCAGACTTGCCCTGGCCTAAGCTGATATCTAGTTCAAAATTAGTACTTCATTCTGCCCTCCGCCCTCCGCTCTCACTCAATACTGACGCCGCCAAAGGTTTCAGCCTTTTGTATAGGGCCCGCCATTGGTGATTGCTCTACTTTGCGAGCCTGCTGACGATGCGGCTGAAAATACCCCAGCCAGGCTTCGGGCGCGTTCATGGTTTCGCCGCCGTGTTTGGTCTTGCGCTGGCGCACCTGGCAAAGCACCGGCGTGTTGACGCAGGCACCGGACACAATCACCTGGCCTTTGGTCAGGGCCGGTAGTTCTTTCAACAAATCTCGCCCGGCGGCTTCCACCCCATACTTCAGGCTTTCTTGATCCACCGGATTCACAATTCGCATTAGGAACTGACTCATGCACTGAGACAGCACATCGGAGTCGAGTTTGCCGGGGCGCTGGGTAATTAACCCTACCCCCATGCCAAACTTACGACCTTCGCTGAGAATGGTTCGCAAAATTTGCTTACAGCGGGCAGGTTCATGGGCTGGTGCAAAGCGGTGGGCTTCTTCAATTAGGATGAAAACCGGATAGGGCAGGTAGTTTTCGTCTTCAGGGGTGATTTTATCTTTAGCGGTGTTCATCCGCGCCTGGTAGCTCTGGCGTAGTACCGCTGCACAGATCACCTGCTGTTCTTCTTGACTAATTTCGTTCATTTGCAGCACGGTTACCTGGCCTGGAGTAAAGAGATCCTTGGGCGCAAGGTGCTGCATCCGGTGAAAGTAGTCAGAGCGCTCCAGCTTGCCCAGCTTCCACTCCAGGGCAGGGGCTGAGGAGCCAGTTTTTTCATTACCTTCGTCGTCGGTGCTGCGGTCGGCCTCGTAGCAGGCAGAAATTAAATCGTTCACATCCCAACGGTATTCGCCAAACTTATGCTTGCCCAGAATACTAAAGGCTTTGTTGAGAATGGCCTGCTGGCGATCGCTCATATCCGGCAGCAGGGTCAAAATATCGTAATAATCCAGCGACGACATCCGAATCCGAATCGCATCGGGGGTGAGAATATTCACCTCTGGGCTGTAGCCATCCTCAGCGGCAAAGCTAGGATGGCCTCGCATATCGGTCAGCGTGCCATACTCGCCGTGGGGGTCAAAAATCAGCACGGCGGCCCGGTTGTAGGGGCTCATTAGTTCTTCAATCAGCACCCCAGCGGTGTAGGATTTGCCGGAACCCGTACCGGCCAAAATGGCCATGTGGGTGCTGACCAACTCCTTCACATCCAGGGCCACGGGAACGCGCCCACCGGGTCGCAGCAGTAAGGAACCAATATGGGCGGAACCCACCTCCTCAGGCTGTTTTTTGTTGATAATCTGGCGCAGGCTGTCATCGTCGGCCAGGCACACCTTAGCCCCAGGGTCAGGGGCAAGGCGGGGGTTCATAAATCCTAGCGCCCGGTGAAAGTAGCCAATCACATCTACCGTCACTTCGTAAATCTCAGGGTTAGGGTGGGCAAACCCAACCAGAGCGGCGATGGCTTCAGGGTTAATATCAGGGTCGGCAAAGATGCGATCTGGCAGGTGGTCAATCAGGCGGCGTTCGGAAATTTTGCCCAAGATTTGCGCGTTGGGGATATCGGTTAAATCAACGCTGTAATAAACGAATTCACCAATTTTGACATGACGGTTATTAGCCGTAATAAAAATGTACTGATTGCCGGTTTCTCCTGGCCCCTTAACCGTGCCAATGACTGGAGATAGGGTTTGCTTGCTCGACCGCGCCATACACAACTCGCCTAGCGACAGAACGATAAATTTAACAAGATACACTACGTCTGTGGGCTTAATCCTGAGGGATTAATACTAATTAATACTAATGTCCTGACTAGGTTATAGCATGTCCTTTCACACCGCCATAGCCTCGTGACCTCAAACCTGGCAGAAATTGCGGACAACACACAAGTCAGCCTGGAGAAAGATTGGCGAAATTACGGATACTGCCCCTAAAACCCTACCAGTAGGCTAGGAATTAGCCAGGTAAAGGGGTGCCTTGCCTAATTAGGTACCTTTTTCCTGGCTCAGGATTTAGAGCAACTGTTCATCTTGACTGTGGCTATGGTGTCTGATTGTCCTCCTATGATTTTTTCGGCTCGGCCTGCCCAAGCTAGGGCATCGGCTGACCGCACGGTTGCTTTAGATACCCAGCTTTTAACCTGTCAACTGGTTCATACTCTTACAGCGGCCCTAGCCAGTTCTCAGCCGTTGTCACACTTTACTGAGATGCTAGGGCTTAAGATGGCGTTGTCGGCCTGCCTCATTCTCTGGCATCACCAACCCACCGATAGTGTCGCCTATGTTAGCTGGAAGGAAGGTGATCATTCCCAATGCTGTGAGCTATCTACTACGGCTATCTCCTCCCAGACCATTGAGCAACGCAGGGCGGCTCTAGCTCTGCTGAAACTCAAGTTGGAGCCTATGGAGGCGGCGCTGGAGCCCCAGATTTGGACTAGCCTTGATCGCCTGCTTCAGGATGAGGCGCACTCTCCCAATTGGCTAGGAGAAATACGTTCTTGTCTCGCTATCCCCATTCCTGCGGTTCCTAATACTCAGGCGGTGATGGTATTACTCAGTCGTTGCCCAGAACAGCAGGTCTCCATCGATAGGGTGCAGGCAGGAAACTTGGTTAGCCTGGTGGCAATCGCATTGCAGCAGCAGATCTTACAGCAGCAAGCGCTGCGCAGCAGTGAGCAACTCCGCTACCTCAATTATCTCAAGGAAGACTTCCTCAGCACGCTCAACCATGAGTTGCGTACCCCGCTCACTAGCATGATGCTGGCTATTCGTATGCTGCGCCGCTCTGACTTGCCCCCAGAGCGCACGGCTATGTATTTAAGCATTCTGGAGCAGCAGTGCTCTCGCGAAATTAATTTGGTCAATGATTTGTTGATGCTGCAAACCGTAGATAGGGGTACTGTGCCCATTCAGCGAGTCCCCGTTAACCTGGGTGCACTACTGGCCACTCTAATAGACGACGTCAACGATTCTTTCACGGCGGCTCGGTTAGCGTTGGTTTTCCATGCGCCTGCGGAACCGGTGCTAATTTCCACATCAGCTACTCATCTGACGCGGGCACTGCGAGAATTACTGACCAATGCTTGCAAGTACTCCACCTCAGGTAGCCAAGTGACGCTCACCCTGACTAAGCCAACGACTATAGATGGAACCATCACTGTACAACTCAGCAATGTGGGCGCGGGTATCCAAGCTGACGAGTTACCCCATATCTTTGACAAATTCCGGCGGGGATCTAACGCCACTCGCAATGCTATTCCGGGTACAGGCACAGGGTTAGCCCTGGTGAGGGGTTTGATTGAACAAATTGGCGGTCAGGTTTCTGTCTCCAGCCAACCCCTGGAGGGTACCCTGTGGCAAACCTGCTTTACAATTCAGCTCAAGCTCTATTCTGGCAATACGCAGGATTTATAGAGGCAACATTGTGCCATCAAAATTTGCTGGTATTCTGGGCATAGGCGCAGTAGTCTTGCCAAAATGTGTAGCTAATGACTGGTTTTAACCCATGACTGCGAAAACCCCTGATATCTCTAGCTCTATCGCTCAGCCTGTGCCTCAGGACGGGGCGCGCGTAGCTGGCCAAGAAGCGTACACAGCGTTAGACTTTGGGGGCAGCGTCACCATCCAAACAGAAAAGCTACAGGCCCAGCAACGGCGCATTCTAGCGTTTACAGATATTCCTTTTACGGCAGAACAGGTCTGGCAGGTATTAACCGATTACGATAACCTATCGAGCTTTATCCCTAATCTGTCCCATAGTCAGCGGTTGAGCCATCCGCAAGGCGGTATTCGCCTGGAACAGATTGGTTCTCAGTGCTTTCTCAACGTCAAGTTTTGCGCCCGTGTAGTTTTGGATATGGTAGAAACGTTCCCCAAAGAGCTTCAATTTTCCATGGTGGAGGGGGATTTCCGGCAGTTTGAAGGCCGGTGGCAGTTGGAGCCGCTAGTCAACTCCCAGGGCCAACTCACTCGGCTCAGCTACGACCTTCTCGTTCGACCACCCAAAGCTATGCCTGCAGCACTCATCGAACGCCACATTCGGCACGATCTAAGTCATAACTTGCGGGCTATTGGCGATCGTACGACGCAGCTCTTTTCCGCCTAGGCTATGCCCCATAATCCCATCCTGTACGACATCCTGCGCGATGCGATCTGCCAAGCGCCCCATCAACGGCTCACCTTTGCGACCTTTATGGATGTGGTGCTCTACCATCCCCAGGCGGGTTACTACACTACTCAAAAATCTGCGATTGGCCCCCAGGGAGATTTTGTTACCTCGCCCCACCTGAGCCATGACTTTGGCGAACTCCTGGCCGAGCAATTTGTAGAACTGTGGCATCATCTGGGTTTTCCCCAGTCATTTACTCTAGTCGAGATGGGGGCAGGTCAGGGTGTTTTAGCCGCCGATGTGTTGAGGTATTTGCAGGCTTATTATCCCGATTGCTTTGCAGCCCTGGACTACATCATTGTTGAAAAGTCGGAGGGCCTTAGGGCCGTTCAGCAGAAGCGGTTGGCAAACTGGGCGGGACGGCTGACCTGGCTGGCCCTTGAGGATATACCCGATGATTCAGTAATCGGCTGTTTTTTTTCTAACGAATTGGTCGATGCTTTGCCAGTGCACCAGGTGGTGCTGACCGAGACCGGCCTGCAAGAAGTGTATGTAACCTTAGCCAAGGATGGTGCCACTTTTCAGGAGGTGACGGCACCCCTGTCTACCCCTGATCTGCTTGACTACTTTGATATGGTTGGCGTGAATTTTTGCGACCCTCAGTACGAGGCGGGTTATCGCACCGAAGCTCATCTGGCGGCCTTAGACTGGATGCAAGCGGTTGCCTGGAAACTCCAGCAGGGCTATGTGATTACGGTGGACTATGGCTATCCGGCTAACCGCTACTATAGCCGCAGCCGTAGTCAGGGCACTCTACAGTGCTACTACCAGCATGCCCACCATAATGACCCCTATAGCTACCTGGGGCATCAGGATATTACCGCCCATGTAAACTTCACGGCTCTAGAGCGCCAGGGTGAGCCGTGGGGTCTGACGACCTTAGGCGTTACTCAACAAGCGATGTTTTTAATGGCTTTGGGGTTAGGCGATCGCCTCTCAGCCCTAGCTGACCTCCAAGGAACTGATTCAAAAACCTTGCACGAAGCTATTCAACGTCGTGAACAGCTACACCAGCTTATCAACCCAATGGGTCTGGGGAATTTCCTAGTTTTAGTGCAGAGCAAAGATCCAAACTTATTACTCTCTAGTCAAAGCATTCAAGGATTAACTATTCCACCGCTGCCATAAGCCAATTAATCCATGGTTGCAAGCTAAAACAGAAAATTTTGTCTGATTTTTAAAGAAGTCAGTCCATCATAAGCTTTTATTTAAGCTTAGAAAATTATTCCAGATGAATCCTATGACGCTGCGAAGTTCTAAGTGTAAAAGCAGTGAGCTTGCGAAATAGCAAGCATGAAATAAGCACTTTAACAATTAAGTCTTACCTGTAGTTTTCCCACATGAATCTATCGAGCAACTGTTTACAATGACAATAATTCGATTAGAAGGTTTCTGGTTATTTAGACTTGAGCCTTGCCAGGGACATGTTTGATCAAAACTGTGGCATGCAGTTAGGCTTTTAATTTACACCTAGCTACCTGTCGCCAATCATAATTTTTTACGAATATTTCTATTTTTTAGAATTTTACAAGTCAAATTTGGAGCTTAAAATGATAACAATTCAAGCTGAAGATTTTGCTACACTTGATGGCTATTCTGTTCAGACCATTGATGGCTTAACAGTTATTCGCATTAACTTTGATGTGCCTTCAGGAGAGACTGCAACCGCTTCCACTTCTTTTGCTGGAGAGACAGGCTTATACACCATTCAAGTCCAATACCTTGATGAAAATGATGGTGAGGGAACCATTGGCCTGAGCATTGGTGGTACAGCTATTGATAGCATCACCCTTAATTCCACTGCCGGAAGTACCACAGGTTTTCCAGTCTCTACCTGGAATGTAAACGGTGGCGATAGTGTTCTGATCAACGCAGGCAGTGTGATTGAGTTCACTGGGGTTCGTGACGCTGAAGAATATGCCCGTATTGATGCAATTATCTTAACCCCAGTTGTGATTCCAGAAGAGCCGGCAGAGCCCATTGATCCGGATTCTGCGATTACAATTCAAGCTGAAGATTTTGACTCTCTTGAGGGATATTCAGTTGGGTTTGCTGGCGATGTAACGGTTATTCGGATTAACCCTGATGTACCCTCAGGAAGTTCTGCTACGGCTTCTACTACCTTTACTGAAGAGACTGGTCTATACACTATTCAAGTAAAATACCTGGATGAAAATGATGGTGAAGGTGCTATTAGCTTCAGCCTGAATGGCACCGAAATCGACAGTATTGAACTTAATTCTGACGCTGGTGATGCTCTAGGCTTACCGGTTTCAACCTGGGACGTCAACGGTGGTGATAGTCTTCTGATTAAGACGGGCGATGTGATTGAGTTCACGGGTATTCGTAATCTTGAAGAATATACTCGCATTGACGAGATTATTCTGACCCCGGTTGTGGTACCAGAAGATCCTGAAGATCCGGAGGATCCCGAAGAACCTATTGATCCAAATCCAGAAGATCCAGAAAACCCGGTAGAACCTAATCCTGAAGAACCACAAATACCTGGTCAACCCTCTCTTAAGATAACAGCGGAAAACCTTTTAGGGGTTGAGGGTGCCGTTGAGCCTCAACCTGTCCAATTTTCTGTGATACAACCTGCTAAGCAGGGGGCAATTGAAGTTGGCTTTTTTGTGGTAGAAGATGAGCAGGGTACGATAAACGGACTGACTCCAGAGGATGAGGATTACTTTTCAGCCGCGTTATCAACTACTAAAAGCCTCTTTTCCACATTAGGCGATTTGGATATTAATCAGCTTGACTTTTCGCGATTGCTCTCCCTTGAACCTGGCAAGCTACTTAGCTTTTTTGTCATTAAAAACGGTACTGTGGATTCTGTTATTGATGGTGGCTTAGGGGAGCTTATTTTAGGTAGTCCTCTGTTTGACGAAGCAGCTAGCGACATTCTCAATGTTGAATTTCAGGAAGCTGAAGGATCGTATCTGTTCAACTGGGAGTTGAATGGTGACGGACAGTTTGACGATTTCAGCATCAAGGTGGAAAAAGCTGATGGTCAGCAGGCTCCGTTAGGGGCGAATTTGCAGGGAGGGCAACAGTCTGAAGTGCTTGATCTGCGTAGCTTGGCTGGTCAGGTAACCTTGCAGCTCAAGGTTCTCCGTGAAGCCGCTAGCACCAATCAACTTGGTTTCTACCAGGTTGAAAATGAGCAAGGCACGATAGTAGACGAGTTTGGCAATGCCCTTAACCCTGGCGATAGTGGCTACGTTAAGGCGCTGTACAGCAGTGGGTAAACCAGTCTTTGACTTACACCGATCGACAGAAGCACAACTAAA
>JAAUUR010000096.1 GCA_012031045.1 Leptolyngbyaceae cyanobacterium SM2_5_2 | reverse complement strand
GCAGGAAACGGGGGAAATGGTGGCTTAGGGGAAAGGCGGAGGGCGGAAGGCAGAAGTAAGAAGGCGGAGGGCGGAAGGCGGAAGGCGGAAGGGAGACAATCCAAAATCCAAAATTTCCCTCTTCCCTCTTCCCTCCTCCCTCATCCTTCCGCAGTGCTGGATAGTAGTTTTCGATAAATAGCTAAGGTCTTTTCTGCCAAGTGGGGCCAGCTATAGCGCTGTTGGACTTTGGCGTAGCCCGCTTGGCCCAGGGCGGCGGCTTGGCTGGGGTGGTTGAGCAGGTGGAGGATGCGATCGCCAATTTCACCCGTCAACTGGTCTACCAAATAGCCATCCTGCCCATCGCTCACTACTTCGGAGACGGCAGGAATGTTGCAGGCAATTACGGGTTTTTCAAAGCTCCAGGCTTCGGTATACACGCCGCCAAAACTTTCCTGGCTGGAGGGCACACAGAGCAAATCGCAGGCGGCTAAGGCGTCGGTTTTGGCCTGCAGCGATACGGCCCCCAGGCGGTGGATGCGGGGATCGGCGCAGGCGGTAAAGGCGGCTTCAGACCCTTTTACCGGCGGGCCAATGAAGACAAACTGAGCATCGGGATGCTGCGCCCATACTGCTGGGACCGCTTCGAGTAGTTGACGATAGCCTTTGTAGGCGTAGTGCTGGCCTAGAAACAGCACCACTGGCCCGGTCAGGCGATGGGCCTCACGAAAGGCGGTGGGGTTGGCCTGGGGCGCTAAAACCGGGCCGTGGCCAGTCACGTGAAGGCGGTCTGCGGCTACGCCTAACCCGGCTAAAATGCGGGCCTCAGCCTGGGTAAGGGCAATTACGGCATCGGCCTGCTGGTACAGCTTGAGGTACTCTCGATAGCGCCAGCCCACCCAGCGCGGATGGTGGACGGGGGTTAACACAAAGGGAATGTCGCGCTGGCGGGCCACCTGGAGGGAAGCGTAGGTCAACCCTTCGCGGCCAATGCGCACGTTGTGGATCAGGTCGCACGGGTGAGCCAGGGCAGCAATGGGTTTGGCGATCACCTCAGCTATGGCAGGCAGCGCCACGGCCATGAGCGGGTAGTACAACGGTAGCCAGGGGGCCATCCGGAGTTTGTCGGCCCCGCTAAAGCCTATCCGGTGAACGGAAATGCCATCCATGCTGTACTCGTAGGGCTGAGCGTGGGCCTTGAGGGTGGTGCCGAGTAGCCAGTCGGTGCGGTTGTGGTTCCAAAAGGTGGCCACCTGGATGGAGTGAGTGGCCTGAAGCTGCTGGGCCAGCAGATGCTGGTGGAGTTGGGCACCGCCAATGTAGGGGGGATAGGCGGTGAGGGTGTAGAGGAGGTTCATGGTTGACCTATTGGGTCTGAACTTAGAGAACGTCTGGTCAAAAATCTAGTCATACCCTGCCAGCGGCCCCTGGCATTGTCAGGATGTTGAGGAAGAAGACGTAGGATTTTAAGCACTAAATACAAAAAATATAGAGAAAACCCTGGAAAAGTAGCGTATCGCCAGAGAAATAGTAAACGACCAAAGGTATAGTGCTCAAACATAAATCGAACATTCTTGCCAATAATGGCAGAAACCTGATGGGTGACTAAGGCTTTGCTGGTAATCGCCAGGTGATAGCCTTGGCGAGTGTAGCGCTCACACAAGTCAGCGTCCTCAAAATATAAAAAATACGCTGGGTCAAAGCTGGGGCATTCCCTAAAGCGAGCCAAGTTGAGGATTAAACTACAGCCCGACACCCAGGCAGTTGAGGATAGGCTGTTGGTATTAGACTCGTCATCAGGCTGAGCAATTCGGTGGTTAATGTAGCCTGTCCACCGATTAAATTCCCCAGCCGAAAACCAGATTTCCCCCGTGGTATTTCTAATTTGTGTTCCTAAAATGGCTAGGGATTGATGGGTTGAAAAGCAAGACTGAACAAACTCATCAGCCTGGGCATCTAAGGTGGCATCCGGGTTAATGAGCCACACTAAGGACTGTGGGCTTTGCTGCCAGGCGTATTGAATGCCAAGGTTACAGGCTCGGCCAAAGCCAAGGTTTTCCCCAGATTCAATGATAGTAATACAATTACTCGCTAAGTCGTGAATACTAGCTTCTTCAGGTGAATTATTGACAATCAAAAGCTGATATGAACTAGCTACACCTTCTGCA
The DNA here is from genome assembly GCA_012031045.1 of Leptolyngbyaceae cyanobacterium SM2_5_2. Classification (GTDB taxonomy): domain Bacteria; phylum Cyanobacteriota; class Cyanobacteriia; order Phormidesmidales; family Phormidesmidaceae; genus Nodosilinea. The sequence goes on along the minus strand of JAAUUR010000096.1, from coordinate 11,212 downwards.
AGGGATGCAATAAGGTTGCTGATGAGATCCTTAGAATAGTAATTAACTGCCAAAAAGTAAATCATAGCGCTCTCAAAGAATAGCGGCTTAATCTATTGCCAGCCAACAATTTATTGCTGGCTGGCGTAAATAATTCACTTAGGTTTTGACCTAAACATTTTCTTGCCATCTACAAGCAAATCCTTAAGAACCCTTAGCTTATACTGAACAAATATCTTTAGCCCTGGAAATCTATAAAACAAATACTTCCTGGTTTTGAGAGAGGGAAATCCAGAATAATAATCTGGCTTAAGACTTTCCTTGAGAATTTCAATCTGCCAGAGTGCATAACTCCAAGCTTTAATTTTAGATTTATCAGGAACACCTAATCGATCATTCATAATAATGGTAGAATTACTAAAATCATTAAAAATTCTGTACTCACTTACAGTTTCTCTAATATAGGTAGGTGCGTAATTCGTAGAAAGTTTTAGTAAAAATGCGTAATCTTCTGCCAGCGTATAACTTTCATCAAAACTCAAAAGGATAGAATCAATTCTCTGGCGATCAATCAGATAGCTATTAATAGGAATAAAATTCCCGCGAAAAAGCTCATCTAGGTAAAAAGCCACCTTCTTGAAGGGAAAATCAGTTTTTTGTTTTTTAATGACTTGATGGGAATCTATATCATAGGAAGCAAGGGCTACATCACCATACGCCCAGGCAATATCATTGGAATCCTGTAAGGTTGTAGAAGTGAAGCAATAAATTTTGGATAGTAAATATCATCATCATCTAAGAAGCCAATGTAGCGACCTGTAGCTTGAGCAATCCCCAAATTAAGATTTTTAGCCCTTTCGTCTTGATCAGTTCGATTAATCACTAACTTAATTGAAAATAGATTGTCGTTTAGACTGTCAATCAACTGATTAATAGTCGAGATGAGTAAATCATCTTTTGTTTGGGCAACTACTACAATTTCAATGGGTCTATATACATTATTTTTAATGCTTTTAAGAGTTTCTTCAAAAAGAAAGAGATTATTTCGTCTATGGGTTCTGACTATTATTGAAACTAGATTTGGCTGTAGTACACTCATAGGTCAAGCTAAATTCAATGGGTGAAGATATACTCTGTTGACCTTACGCAATGATTTGCTGCTTAATTCTCATCATTCGTCGTCGAATGCCTACAGGAAGTAGACGTAATCCTGTAATAATTACAAGCTTCGGCAATATCCACAAATATTTTTCAAAGAAGTAAATAACTCCTATAAACCCATGATCTGCAGTTAATAGCACCCACCAAACTCGCCAACTTAAAATAGATTGGGGCTGAAAAATCAATTTTACTGTTTTGGTTGGTTCGCCGTCTTGTAGCATCCAGGATATTGGCTGAAGGGATGAATTTCCTGGTATGTCTAGGCAAGTAGTTCGAGCATCAACAAAAAGATTAAATCCGGTCTTTCGGGCTCGAATCAAATAGAGTGTGTCTCCACCATAGTGAGGAAGTATAGCTCCTGGAAAACCAATTTCATCAACAACAGATCGAGGAATACAAACTAAATTTCCACTGAGCATGTCACAGGGAACAATAGTTTCCCTCGGACACTCAAAGAGTTCGTAATACCCTTTATTGAGATGTTTACCACCAAAAACTAGGTGAGTATAAGCATTATCACTGTAGCCTTGAGAACCAATGATAGAACGCGGATTTTGAACTATGAAGCTTACTAAATTGCTAAAGGTTTCTTCGGGCACAAGACAATCATCATTTAGCCAAATCATGTGAGTTGCGCTGTGCTGATAGGCATAACGCATACCCATTGCAATAGCTCCCGTCCACCAAAGCTGACCATTGCCTTGAAGAATTGTTACAGAGGGATAGCAAGCTTGAATAGCAGCGGTTGTACCATCGGTAGAACCGTCATCAACAATAACTACTTGAAATGTTTCTAGATCACCCTGAGCTTCAAGTTGGGCTAAACAACGTAGCGTTGTCGCACAACGATTGTGAACGGGGATGATGATGAAGATAGAGTGTGTTTTCTCTATCTTAGGGAGATTCAGGAGCATGGATGTAGCTCAATAAAAGAAAGAAGTTATCCCTAAATCATTTGGTAATTATAAGCCATCCTCACCTGCATTAAGGACTTGTTGGTACAATTGGATATAGCGCTTGGCCTGGAGTTTAATAGAATATTCAGCTAAGGCTATTTTACGACAGTTCTGCTTCATCAGTTGGAGCAGTGAGTCGTCTTCTAATATTTGGGTGATTTTAGCCACTAAATCGTCAGGATCTTCAGGTGAAGCCAAAAGTCCAGTAATTCCAGGACGAACCATTTCAGGTACGCCACCCACATTAAAAGAAACGATAGGCGTACCACAGGCCATACTCTCTTGAATAACGACGGGCAAATTATCGGCACGGGTAGGAAAAACAAATATATCAGCAGTAGAGTAAATTAAAGCTTTAAGATGATCTCCACCCACATATCCTAAAGGCAAAGTTGGTATTGATACTGTACTAGCCCATTGCTCTCCACCATGACCCATCGTGACTAAAATAAGGTTAGAAGTGAGGAAATCGGGAAGCTTTTGCAAAGCGGAAAGGAGTAAATCGGCTCCCTTACGTGGATCATTAAAGTTTTGAGCAATAAACAGTAATACTCTTTTGTTAGGAGGTATACCCAAAGCTGCTCTACCCAGTTCTGAATCGAGTGGCTTATAGACGTTAAGATCTAAACCATTAGGAATGTGATGAATGGGAAATATGTTAAGAATGCTCTGATGAGCTAGGTTAGCTAGCCACTGACTAGGCGTTACAATCACTAAACTAGAGCGCCTGTAGACCCAACGTTTAAGCTTCCACTCTATTGCTGTGTTATCGTAAGCTATTTCAGGATAGGTGTCTAAATGAGGACACTTGCCACAACCTGTTTTCCATCGATCACACTCAAAGCTGTAGGCACAATGCCCCGTAAAGCTCCACATATCGTGAAGGGTAAAAACAGCAGGTTTATCTTCAGTAAGCTTGTGAATTGCTAAATAATTAAAATATCCACCATGTAAGTTATGAAGGTTGAGAATATCGGATTTCTTATAAAAATCCTGACTTACGATATTTCCACTACCTGAAATATGGAGATAATTAAGCCCCATTCTAATAGATATTCGCCCTATAAAATCCTCGAAAAATCGACGGCGCTGAATAATAAATGTGTCAGATTCTTCTAACTTAGCTGAATCAACCAAAAGACGTGAGTTGATATGACTCTTACGTAACTGAGTATGTAAACGATATCCAGCAATGCCAGCCCCGCCTGATAAATCACTTTGATTAATGTGGAGAACATTCATAAGGTGGGCTTAATCGCTTCAATGAAAATAGAATCTGGTTTATAAGTATTACCATTAGATTCAGTATCTAAATTAAAGTTTTTCCAGTTAGGAATATAACTTTCATCAGCTTGGCGCTGGATAATATTAATAAACCCACATTTGGCAAATAGATTTGTAAGAGAATAGCGATCGTACATCCAATAGTGAACCTCGCCACTTTGGCGAAATCGACCGATTTCTAATGCAGAAAATTCCTCCCCCAAAATAAATTTTAAGAGGGAATTACGGCGATATTCAGAACTTCTAAAGAAGTTATAAATTGGCTTAAAGAAATATTTAATAGTAGATATTTTGTTTTTTTTGGAGCAGATGCAGATTGTGTCAATTGAAGTTCAGATAAAATATCTTTAAATTCACTGCCTGTTCGAAATTTAACAAAGTCAAGATTAGGTATTGTATCTTTTTGGAGATAGACTTGCATCATTCCTCCAGAATAATTACGTGCCATTTGATCAATCAACTCTAACAATATCCAATCATAGTTAACCTGCCATTTGGCATCTCCTATGCAAGCTTTTTCTAAAGCTTGTAAGTAAGTTCTGACAATTTGCTCTAAGTCAGGTACTGCAACTCGAACTACACCCTCAGAACGCAGTACACGATGGCACTCTAGCATGAGATACTGACCTTCTGACTTTGAAAAATGCTCTAATATATGTGAATGATAAACTACGTCAAAGGAGTCGTTTTCAAATGGTATTCCTTTTTTAAGGTCACACTTTATTACACTATCGCTATGAGGTACTGAATCAAGATTGATCCAATTCGGATGGAAACGTTTGCCGCAACCGAGATTAAGATATTTCATAGCACCAATCTATATCTTAGGAGGAAGCATCATAAGGGAGTGATTAGCAAATATATCATTAGTTAAGTGCCACCATAAACTATACTTACAAGCAATACAATCATAGGAATTCAAGGAGAGGAAGTTCAGATATCTAAAGCCCAATATTTTTTTTGATTGCCTGTTTCTTTTCAGAGCTTGTTAAATTTGCCCATTCAAAGCAAATGATACTGGGGTTAAGACTATCAAGCACTTGACCTAGGGCTTGATAGTCATACCCTTCTACATCAATCTGAACAATATCAAAGTTGAAAAAGTTATACTTATTCAAGATTTTCTTTAGTGGAATACCGCAGACAACTATTTGTTTAGATAATTCTCTGAGATCTTTGCTTTGCTGAACCTCAAAGTTATATTCTTCGCTGAAGGCATTCTTATCAGGAAATAGAGTTGATATTCCAGCTACCCAGCTAGGTAAATTAGTTGATTGCACAACTTCTTTAGATATCGAATGAATAATAATTTGCTTTTCCTCATCAAAAACTGCTGACTCTTCGAAGAAAAAATCATTCAACTGTTCTTTGAAGCCTCTATAGTTTTCCTTTAAATCATTCTGCATATCTGGTAAGGGCTCTATAAACAATGCTTTCGTATTTTGAGAAGTCTTTAGATAAGGATATAGTTTATCAAAGGATCTGCCATCCATTGCGCCAATTTCAAGGACGCTAATAGATGGAGAAAATTGCTTTTTATAGAAAGCAAAATCCAAAAAGTGGTTATACTGAATTTCAGCTGTTTTGAATGAAAAAATCTTAAATATTTTTGTTAAAAATTGGTGATAAAAGCTATAGATTTTTTTGAATATCTTTGTTCTGATAGAAAAGGTGTCTCCTCTAATCACGCAAGAATATAACCAGAAAGCGGCTAAAATTAATGCCTGGCCAAAAGTAGCAAACACAAGTCTACTAAAAAATATTCTGAACCTTGCAGCAAAGGGAAGGATAATTAGCAAGAATGAATTTTTTTTTCCAAGTTCTCTCCCATAGAGTTTTTTCGCTTTTTGGCAAGTTTCCAAACAAGACCTTGAGTCACCGTGTTTAAGCTGTTTTTTTGCAAGATAGATGAAACTCTCAAGGGGCAACCAACTACCACCCCAAGTATGTATGCCATAAACATCATCTAAATTTCTCTGATACCACTCACTTTTAAGGTGAAAATATGGATAAAAATTACATGTATTAAGTTTCTTGACTTTTCGATTATTAATGACTCGCCTAAAAAAATAAGGGCCTGTAATTTCAGCGACATTGCTATTTGAATTAATTAACTCAAGATCTGTTTCTACTATTTCATCGATTGCATGCTTTAAAATTGAATGGCCAGGAATTGACGCAAAGAAACCTATAGAACATAAGCATGAAAAATCATCAATTTGATTGCAAACGATGAATTCGTCAGAGTCATCTATCAGATCATCAATAGGCTGATAGCAATCCATATCGCAGTCTAAATAAATGCCACCAAATCTGTAAACAATCTCATATCTTGCTATATCGGCTTTAGCGGCATTACTTGTTACTCTCTCGATAGTGGAATATAAAGATAGTTCTTGTATATTTCTATTTCCCCAATCTTTGAACTCCCAACTAGGATGGAGAAGCTTCCATTTTTGCCAATATTTATTATAATCCAGAGGAATTTCTGAATCTCCTATCCAAATTCGATGGAAAATTTTAGGGATCATTCTGCTGATAGTAAAAAGACTTAAAGGGCTGTTGTTTGCCAAAGGAGCTTTGGTCTGATGGAACCAATCCAATATCCACTGAATTCCTTTCTCATGTCACCTGTATCAACTACTACAAATTTTAGCAAGTCCTCACATATAACTTCTACTGACATGTCATCCCTTAGCATTAGTACACTTATACTATAAGCGATATCGTTAAAAAAGTTGGGTGGGAAGGTACATCTAGATGTGAAAATACCTTTGGATAATCGCTGGCAGGCAAAATTATCTCTTTCTAATGTTCCAGAAGGGAAATTTACAGATGCTAGGATGCAATTTCCATATCTATCTTTAACATGAATACTACTATATAAAAAAGCTCCTTCCTTTAAGTTCTTAAATGTTATTTCTACATTCAGTTCTTTCGATATGTCAACTTGATCTTGACATTGCCCATCTGAAATGATCTTTGCAGACAACAACTCTACCCTGCTATTACCTGGTCTTTCTTCTGGAGCCCATTGAATATAGCTTGAAGTTCCTTCTTGCAGTTGAATATATTTATCTATAACTATAGCCACTTTCGCATTTGAGATTACTTTGCCATTCGCCAAAAGAATACCCATTCTACATAGGTTATTTATTGCAGCCATATTATGACTAACAAACAAAACAGTCCTTCCTTCTTTGCTGACTGCTTCCATTCGCCCCAAACACTTCTTCTGAAATGCGGCATCCCCCACGGCCAGCACTTCGTCTACCACCAGAATCTCAGGCTCAAGGTGGGCGGCGACGGCAAAGGCCAGGCGCACGTACATGCCGCTGGAGTAGCGTTTTACCGGCGTATCTAAAAAGCGAGAGACTTCCGCAAATTCAACAATTTCATCAAACTTACGGTTTATTTCGGTACGGCTCATGCCCAGAATAGCGCCGTTGAGGAAGATATTTTCCCGCCCGGTCAGCTCCGGGTGAAACCCTGTGCCCACCTCTAGCAGGCTGGCCACCCGGCCTCGCAGGCGCACTCGTCCGGTGGTGGGTTCCGTAATGCGGCTGAGAATCTTCAGCAGGGTAGACTTACCGGCACCGTTGCGGCCAATAATGCCCACCACCTCGCCCTGCTTCACCTCAAAGGAGACATCTTTTAGCGCCCAAAACTCTTCTCGGTAGGGGTTGGGTCTGGGTTTGCGGGGGTGGCGCAGGCGGTGCCCCAAAGATTTGACGCCATCAGTCAGCACATCTCGCAGCGCCACATAGCGGGAGTGGCCCTCCTGCTGGTGGCCAATAACATACTTCTTGCCGAGGTTTTCAACCTGGATGACGGTATCAGACATGGGCGGGGGTAGAGGCAGGGGGGCAAACCATCGGGATGGCATCCGCTATCTCACCTATTCTGCCCTGGGAATTAATGAAGATTGCATAGTTACACAGTCAGTTACGTAGACCTTGTCGCTACGCCTGCACCGTTTACGCCTGGGCTAGCGTCACCACCCGATGCGGTTGACGCGGTGCACGGCTGTGGTCTGTGGGGGGAATCTCGTCGAGCCTATTGCCGAAACGCCTAAATTCCTTATCCCCCAATTTGTGATGGCTGATGTTGATCCCCTTTGAAAAAGCTTAAAATTTAGGTGAATGTCGTTTTGCCTGGAGGAAGACGCCACACAATGCAGACTCCTGTGGCTACTGATGTTACTCTGCGCGAGCTTAAGCCGTTTCTGGGGTTATACGGTGCTCAGAACTGCAGGGGGTATTGCAAATCTTGAAGTGCCTGGGGGCCGTGGAGATCGCCTGATGACTCACCCTACAAACAATGCCCTCGGTTTGCCTCCGGCCTCAGCCGCCCCAAACCCCAAGCGCTGGCTAGTCCAGGTTTGCCAGCATCGCACCTGCTTGGGGAACCGGTCAGACGAGGTGTTAGCCGCATTTCAGCAGCATCAGTCAGAGCACATTCTGGTAGCCGAAAGCGAGTGCCTGGGCCAGTGCAGCGCCGGGCCAACGGTGCGCGTTCTACCCGATGACATTTGGTACTGCCAGCTTAGCCCGGCAGATGTGCCCTCCATTGTGGAACAACACCTGGGCCAGGGGCAGCCGGTAAAAGAGCGGCTGCATCCTCGGTTTCATCCGCCGGCTTGCCCCTAACGGCGGTGGCGGTGGAATTACTCTAGAGTTGTGGCAGAAGTTAGTTGCAAACGATAGCGATAGAGCGCTACGGGACGATTTAACGCCCTAAAAAAATCGGCATCCTGGGGGGATAGATAGACCGCTGTAACCTGGTCTGCTTCTATAGAGTTTTGTCGATAGGTGTAGTGGGTGGTGGTTTCCACGTTCGTTAAGGTAAGGAATTGTGCCGCCGCGAAAAATTTGCTGGAAGCGCTCAGCCGTTATGAACTGATTCGCTTCAGGAGATTCAGTTGCTCTAGCCATCAGAGTAGATTCCAACTGACGACCTTGAGCCAGCCGCGTCAGTTGCCGATTGGGATTAGCGGAGTCTACCTTGACGGCATTAACCGATGCCTCACCCAGGTAGGCTCTGGCTAGATTTAACCCGTTGAAGGCGCGATCAGCCACGACCTGTGGAGTCAACACCCGTGGCACCAAACCCATCACCCGCTGCGGCACCGGCACAAACCGCACCTGGCAGGTAATGGGCTGGTTCACCATCGCCTGGTTACTTGCAAAGCCAGGGGTTACCACCGCTGGCGCCAGGGGAGCGGCCAGATCCACCAGGGTGCTGGTCAGGTTCCAGGTTCCCTGCATCCAGTCGGGGTAGACCAAATCGCCGTGGGCCTCCTGCAAAGCCAGCTTACCCGGCCACTGGGGAAATGCCTGCAGGCGGCTCGCCAGGGTACTCGCCTGGGCCTGGCCGCTGCATAGTAGCCAAACCGTAAGCAGCAGAGCCAGCCAGAACAGGCGACGACGAATCAGCAACAGCAGGGAACGGGGCATGGGGATAGCTAGAACTAAAACAGATTCAGATCAGTCACGGCTCCCCGGCTGCTGGAGGACACCAACTTGGCATACTTACCCAGCACGCCCCGCTGGTAGCGGGGGGCAGGCGGTGCCCAAGCCGCGCGGCGCTGGGCTAGTTCTTCCTCAACCACGTTGAGCTGAAGCAGGTTCTGGTCGGCATCGATGGTGATTAAGTCACCCTCCTGCACCAGGGCAATGGTACCGCCGACAAAGGCTTCTGGGGCCACATGCCCCACCACCATGCCGTAGGTGCCGCCAGAAAAGCGCCCATCGGTAATTAGCCCAACCGCATCGCCCAGCCCCGCACCAATAATGGCAGAGGTAGGGGCCAGCATTTCTCGCATACCGGGGCCACCCTTGGGGCCTTCGTAGCGAATCACAACCACATCGCCAGGATTAATGGCCTTGGCCAAAATGGCCTTCAGACAATCTTCCTCGGACTCAAACACGCGGGCCGGGCCAGTGATGCGGCGAGTTTTAACGCCTGTCAGCTTGGCTACGGCCCCCTCGGTGGCCAGGTTCCCCTTTAAAATACCGAGGTGCCCAATGGCGTACATCGGGCTGCTGAAGGGACGAATCACATCCTGGTCAGAGCGAGGCTCTGGGGGAATATCCGCCAGCAGTTCCTCGATGGTCTGGCCGGTAATGGTCAGGGCATCGCCGTGGAGGAGGCCGTGGGCCAGCAGCATTTTCATCACCTGGGGAACGCCGCCCGCCTGGTGGAAGTCCGTGGCTACGTAGCGACCGGAGGGCTTCAGGTCGCACAGCACCGGCACCCGCTGGCGAATGGTTTCAAAGTCATCAATGGTTAAAGCCACGCCCATGGCGTTGGCAATGGCCAGTAGGTGCAGCACCGAGTTGGTGGAACCGCCCACGGCCATAATCACCGCAATGCCATTTTCAAAGGCTTGGCGGGTCAAGATCTGGCTAGGCAAAATTTGCTGGCGAATAGCAGTGACCAGGGCATGGGCAGATTTTTCAGTGCTGTCGGCCTTCTCGGCGTCTTCAGCGGCCATGGTGGAGGAATACATTAAGCTCATCCCCATCGCCTCAAAGGCAGAGGACATGGTGTTGGCCGTGTACATGCCACCGCAGGATCCAGCCCCAGGGCAGGCATGGCGCTCTACGGCCAAAAGGCGATCATCGCCAATTTTGCCCGCACTGTATTCGCCAACGGCTTCAAAGGCGCTCACCACAGTGAGATCTTCGCCATCGTAATGGCCTGGCTTGATAGTGCCGCCGTAAACAAAAATGGCCGGAATGTTCATCCGGGCTATGGCAATCATAGCGCCGGGCATATTCTTGTCGCAGCCGCCAATGGCCAGCACGCCATCCATACTCTGGCCGTTGCAGACGGTTTCAATTGAGTCAGCGATAACATCGCGCGACACCAGGGAATACTTCATACCCTCGGTGCCCATAGAAATGCCGTCACTGATGGTAATTGTGCCAAACAATTGAGGCATAGCACCGGCGGCTCGTACTCCGGCCTCGGCCCGCCGAGCCAGCTCATCAAGCCCCATATTGCAAGGTGTAATGGTGCTAAACCCGTTAGCCACTCCCACAATGGGCTTAGTAAAGTCCTGGTCGTCAAACCCGACGGCACGCAGCATCGCACGATTGGGGGTACGCTGTACGCCCTGGGTTACCACTTGGCTTCTACGGTTGTCGGCCATGCTCTATCCTCTGGGTTCAATTCGTTATAATTTCTATTCCACAGAGTTAGATTCTCCCTCAAAATTAGAGGGATGGTTAGCCTAGCGTCAGATTTATTTGGCCTCCGTTACTTGATTTCTGTAATCGTCGCATTTGAGATCCCTCTTTGGAAAGTCCTTCCTCTACCTTTCAGTTCCTAGACCCGCCTAGGAAAATTACGGTTGATGCCTTACTGGAGCGCTATGCTCTAGGAGAGCGAGATTTTCGAGGTGTTCAGCTCTCTGGAGCCGATTTAAGCCACCAAGATCTGGGTGGCGCTAATTTTCGCCAGGCTGACCTGCATAGCGTTAACTTTGCCGGGGCCATCCTGATTGGAGCCAACTTTCGAGAGGCCAATCTGGCCAGCGCTAATTTCCAACAGGCTAATTTGGGGTTAGCCAACTTAATTGGCGCGGCCCTACCCGACGCTTGCCTGGTCTCTGCCGACTTGTCTGAGGCGGGTATGCGCAGCGCCAACCTGGTTCGGGCTGATTTAACCCAGGCGATTTTGCGCGAAACAAATCTCAATGAGGCCACCCTAAACCAGGCGATTTTGACCAAAGCCGAGCTGGCCGAGGCTAGCTTGAGCCGAGCCAAAATGCTGGCCGTGGAGCTGAGTCAGGCCAATTTAGATAACGCTAATCTGACCAACGCTCT
>JAAUUR010000095.1 GCA_012031045.1 Leptolyngbyaceae cyanobacterium SM2_5_2 | reverse complement strand
GGTCGAGGGGCTTTTGAAGTTGCTACTATGCTGATTCCAGGTGGAGCAACTACCAGAATACTCAGGCCCCTCACAAGACTAACGCCTGACAAACGCCCACCCAGCCCTAGCGGAGAAACCCCTGGCACTGAAACTCCAGGTGGCCCCACTGGCCCTGGCTCTGGCGCTCCAAATCCCCCTCGGTGGTGCACCCCAATCCTAGCGGAGCAGCACCCGGATCAAGGCCCGCATCTCCACCGCCGACAGGTGGCAACGGTCGGGGTCCAGGTTCCGCCCCCTCACCTGGAGGCAGCGAACCTCCTACGCCAGCGGGCTCTCCAGTAAATCCTCCACGCCCTCGGCCAAACCCACCGGCACAAAATCCTCAACCGGCAGCCGGGCTGCCTTCGCCCCATCCAGTCGATCCATCTCGCCGAGCTAACCCTGGCGGAGGTGGCCCGCGTACCCAGTTGCATGGTGGACAACCCAGAGATAATGAAGTTCTTGCTCAAGTTGGCGCTGGAGGAAATCCTTCTGGGCCTCAAAGAAATGTCCCTTCTACTCCCGGTAGCAGTACTTCTGGATCACCTCCACAAACTAATCCTTTAGGAAACGGCACAAATCCTCAATCGAATTCTCCTACGCCACAAATCAATTCTCCAGCAGGTAATCCATCTTCTAATCCTCCGGCACCACATGTGCCACAAATTGGGGCTCCAGTACCAGGCCTAAGTAATGCTCGATACGGCAGACCCAGAGGGGGTGGAGGTAGACCTCAAGACATCACCTATGCCGAAGATGTGGCGGATCGTCTAGCAGTCTATGTGGATGGTCCTGCTGTGAAGAACCCTGTAGAGTTTGATGGTGTAAGAGGTAGAGGGGGAGCTTCCGGATACACTCTTCTTGATGCAAAGAATGGCTCTGAAATAGGCTTTACGATGTCACTGGTACAGATAGGTTTACCAGAATGTCAAGATTCCAGAGATTCTTAAGCAAGCACGACGTCAACTAAGCGTTTTACCAGGAAGCGGTGCATCAGGAATAGAGTGGCGTGTGCCTGATGAGGGGGTTGCTTTAGGGCTACAAAGGCTATTTGAAGACCACGGATTAGATATTACGGTTGTTCACGGTCGATTGGGACTAGATGAACTTCAAAGCCGACCTTTTGCTTCAACAGATTTACCTTCACGGAGAATGCTGCCACCTCCACCAGCCAGAGGAGAATTACCTTCGCCTCCTATCCGAGGACAACTTCCTCCACTTCCTAGAGCACCAATAGCCCCTCCGCCACCAAAACCATTAGGACAACTTTTGCCACCTCGTCATGTCTGGGATCGAATAGATCCCTTAGAGGATAGAACAGTGAATATCGCGCGCCCAAAAACATCAATACCCATAGCAATACCAAGAATGTTTAATATTCAAGCCGGCAATGAACGTCTTCACGTGCATCCAAACGCAACCAAACATTTTCGTGAAGAACTAAATCATTTTTTCTTCCCTTCAGGTGGGGGCTTGATTCAGCAACAAGTACTCCTTTCCAGCTTTCATGGGGCTCTTAAATCGGCGTTGGAATTGCCGGATTTAAACCGCTCTGGAAGAAATTTTGTTAGGCAAGGAGACTGGGAGCTTGGCATTGATTTTAGTAATCAGGGTTCAGGTAGGTTGCCTGTAGTCTTTCACGCAAGGCCTATTTCCGAAGGAAAAATATATCCTCGTGGTTGAGGAATTGCTGCTCTTTTAGCTCATGTATTTATAACCTGAGAATTGCAACCATGAAAACCTCAATAAAAGCTCAGCCCGAAGCCGTTCAATTGCGGCGAAATCAGCATGAGTTTGCCAATGCTCAAGACTATCTCAATGCCGATCTAGCCAAGGCGATTCGGCGGACACCGCCCAAGTATTCACGCATTTTGGCGGGGGGCATCTGTGTCTTAATTGGCGGAGCCATCACCTGGGCTGCCCTGAGCAAAGTCGATGAGGTCGCCACCGCCCCGGCAGAGGTCATTCCTTCCGTACGGGTGCAGCCGGTCAAAGCACTGGCAGGCGGACTGCTCAAAGAGATTGCCGTCACCGAGGGGCAGCCCGTAGCCGCAGGCGATCCGCTGATATTGCTCGACCCAACCTTGTCAGAAGCCGAGTTTCAGCGGTTAAAGCAGCAGGTCGAGCTAACCGAGGCCAACCTGGCTCGGCTAGAAGCCGAGCGCACTGGCAATACCCAGTTGGGCAACCCCCTGCAAGACCAGCTGCTAGTCTCGCGGCGGCAGGAGTTTGCCGCCCGGCGCGAGATGGTGCAGGCCGAGGCCAACCGCCAGCAGGGAGTCGTCAAAGCCGCCGAGGCCGATTTAGAACGACTGCGGGCCACCCTGGGTGTGGCTACCACCAAGGCCGAGGGCTTGAGTCGCCTGTTGGTCGTGGGTGCAGTGCCCCGGTTTGACTACCTCGATGCCAAAAACGAGGTCGTGTCGCTGCAAAACCAGATAGTGGCCCAAGAGCAGACCATTTACCAGGCCCAGCAGGCCTACACCGCCGCCCAGGCCGAAGCCGATCTCCTGGTGGCTGATCGCACCACCGAAATCCTCACCCAGGTTGAGCAGCAGCGCAAAGAGCTAGAGAGCCTGCGGGGTCAGATGGCCCAGGCCCAGGAACAGCGCGATCGCGAAACCCTGACCGCCTCGGTCGATGGCACTGTCTACAATGTCAAAATTGCTGAGGCCGGAGCCACCGTGCAGTCGGGCGAAGAGTTGCTCTCGATTTTGCCCGCCGGAGCCTCCCTGGTGCTTGAAGCTAAAGTGCTCAACCGCGATGTGGGCTTTATTCAGCCGGGCATGGCAGTTAAAGTTAAACTCGAAACCTTCCCTTACCAGGAGTTTGGCCTGGTACAGGGCACCGTAGATAGCATTAGCCCCAACTCAGTGCAAGAGCAAGAGATGGGGCTGGTCTTTCCCGCCCGCATTGCCATTGACTCTACCTTCGTCACCATCCACGGCCAGGAAATTGCCATCACCCCCGGTATGACCGCCACCGCTGAAATTGTCACCCGCCAGAAAACGATCCTGCAATTTCTCCTCGATCCAGTCATCAAGCACTGGGATGAAGCCTTCTCGGTACGTTAAGGCATGGCGTTGTTGACTCAAGGTATGAATCGAATCTTGTAAGCCCTGCGACTTCGTTCAGGATTCCGCGAAATCATACTGCTATTCAGCAGTGCCAGCCGCTCAGCCGGGGCGACTTCGCCCAACTGATGGCGCGCCAGAGGGCTTAACCCCTATTCCCCTTGCGCCTGAATCGCCGTAATCGCCACGGTATTAATAATATCTTCCACTGTGCAGCCCCGGCTGAGGTCATTGACCGGTTTTTCAGCCCTTGCAGCACTGGGCCGATCGCGATTGCGCCTGTTTCTCTTTGCACCGCTTTGTAGGTGTTATTGCCTGTATTCAGATCAGGGAAAATCAGCACGGTTGCTTGCCCAGCTACGGCTGAATTAGGCATTTTCTGTGCACCAACTTCGGCATCCACAGCGGCATCGTACTGGATGGGGCCCTCTAGCCGTAGATCAGGGCGACGATCGCGAGCAATTTGTGTTGCCAGGCGGACTTTTTCCACTTCTTCCCCTTGGCCAGAGTCACCAGAGGAGTAGGAGAGCAAAGCTATTTTGGGCTCAAGGCCAAAGGTGCGGGCCGTATCAGCCGAGGAAATGGCAATTTCAGCCAGTTGCTCGGCGGTGGGGTTGGGGTTAATGGCGCAGTCCCCGTAAACCAGTACCCGCTGTTCTAAGCACATAAAGAACACAGACGACACCACTGAGAAGCCTGGCTTAGTTTTTACAAACTGTAAGGCTGGGCGAATGGTGTGCTGGGTGGTGTGTATAGCCCCAGATACCATGCCATCGGCGTCACCTTTGTACACCATCATGGTGCCAAAGTAGGACACATCCATCATCACGTCGAGGGCGTTGTCGAGGGTAACGCCTTTGGCTTTTCTCAGTTCGTAGAAGGTTTGGGCATAGTCTTGTAGGCGGTCGCTGTGGGCTGGATGGGTGATGGCAACTTGATTCAAATCAAGGGTGATGCTGTGTTTGTTCAACACTTGCTGAATATCGTGGCGATCGCCCAGCAATGTCAACTCCACTACGCCTCGGCTTAGCAAAGCGGTAGCGGCTTTGAGGATGCGTGGGTCATAGGCTTCAGGCAAAACAATGTGCTGGCGGTTAGCCTTGGCCCGTTCTAGCAGGTTATAGGTAAACATTTTGGGGGTCATGCCCCGCACCCGCACAGTGCTGATTTGCTTCTCCAGCTTGTCGAGGTCAACGTAGGTATCAAAGGCGTCGATGCTGAGGCGAATTTTTTCGCCATCGTCGGGTAGTAGCGTGCTGTGCACCTCGTTGACCTGGGCGGCGGTGGTAAACGTATCGGTTTTGACGGAGAGAATTGGCAATGGATCCGCCGTACCCTCAATCAGCCGAGCGATAGCTGGGTCAGGCAGAAGTCCTGCGGTCAGCACTAACCCCGCCAGGGCCGGGTAGCTGCTGGACTGGTGAGCCTGAAGCATGCCAGCGATAATGTCGCCGCGATCACCAGGGGTGATCACCAAACAATCGGGCTGAAGCCAGTTGAGGCTGTTTTGTAGCTGCATGGCGGCCACAATGCGGTTGGTGGCCAGGTTTTTGAGCCGTCGATGCCCATAGAGCACCTCTGCCCCCAACTGGGCGGCAATGTCACGTACGCGGGGGCTACTCAAGCGTTCCTGGTGGGGGATTACCGACAGCAGCCAGCCGCGCAGCCCAAAATGCTGAAATAGGGCTTTTTTTCAGCCCTTCAACCTGATCAGGTGCCGCTTTGTTGATAACGACCCCCACCACCTCGCAACCGTTCCCCCTGGTGAGCCTCTACCGCCATCTGTAGAGGATTGATGGCCTCGTCAACGGAGCGTTGGTGGGCACGTTCCCAATAGCAAGATGGGGGAACCCAGGTTTTTAGCCATCTCCTGGTTAAAGCTGAATTCAAAGGCTGAGTTTTCGCCGAGATAGTCAGAACCGGCACAAAGCACAAAATCACTCCGGCTTTCTAGGGCTTTGAACTTGCTGATGATCGTGTCTATGGCCGCATCCATTTGATGCTCCGCCAGGAGGTCATTAGCTTCCTGGGAGCTCAGCCCAAAGGATTCCTCGTAGGTCTGCTTCAAGTCAAAGTGGCGAATAATTAGGTCGATGTCTTCATCCCGTGCCGACGGTACTGCGTTGTCTAGACTAAAGGTATCGGGCGTTTGAATCAGAGGCCGAAAAAAATGCACCTTGGTGGTGCGCCGCAGCAGTAGCTCAATAATGCCTAGGGAAACCAGTGCTTTGCCGCTACCCGCTTCAGTCGTACTGATGTAGAGAGAGTGAGTCATGGCATAAACGCTTGGGCAATAGGGATGGCAACTGCAACAGCAGGGTGTTGATTGCAAACCAAACAGGGTTGGCGGGATTCGAACCCACGACCTGCCGCTTAGGAGGCGGCCGCTCTATCCTGCTGAGCTACAACCCCAGGACACAGTCCATTCTACACCGCACTTTGGATAGGGAGGGGGAAGGGGATGAGCAGCCGGAATAAGATCGTTTGGGGATGATGTCGGAGATGCCTAAAGGCTGTGGGGGAGTTGGCCTATGACCCAAAGGAACTAAGCTTTTTGGCAGAGCAACAGGCCAAACCAAGCATTTTTATCAGTAAAGACCTTGATGACGGGCAAGTTCACGGCTTTCAACTCCTCAGATAGAGTAGATAGTTTGAATTTGCGAGAAATTTCGCTGAGCAGCGGCTCATCCTGAGCAAAGTTCACGACCAGATTAAGCCGTTGGAGGGTTACAGTTTGGGCTTGTAGGCTATCAATGTAGATTTCGACTTGACTAGCTGCAGGGTTATAGACAGCCCGGTGCTGGAATTGATGAAGCTGGAAGTTGCCGTGAAAGCGCCAGTTTAGATGACTGAGCATATTTAAATTAAAGGCGGCAGTCACACCCTGGCTGTCGTTATAGGCTAATTCGAGAACGGTTGGATCCTTTTCCAGGTCAACTCCGAGTAGAAAATAATCGCCCGGTTGCAGGGTAGCGCTGATTTGCGCCAGCAGCGTCTGGCACTCTACCGGGGCCAGGTTCCCTAACGTGCTGCCAATGAAAGCAATCAGACGTGGATAGGGAGAGGTCGGTAAAGGGTGGCTTAAGGCGGCATCGTAGGTGCCCACGACTCCATGAACCACCAGGGAAGGGTATTCAATCAACAACTGCTGGGCCGTTGCTTCTAACATGCCGCCACTCACGTCCACCGGAATGTAACGCAAAGAATAGCCTGCCTGCCGAAAGGCGTTTAGCAAATACCGGGTTTTGGTGGAGCTGCCGCTGCCTAATTCCAGTAGCTCACAGGGGCCAACCAGGCCGGCGATTTCAGCCGCATAGGCTTGGAGAATAGCGGTTTCGGTGCGTGTCAGGTAGTACTCTGGCAAGGCTGTGATTTGCTCAAACAAGTCAGAGCCGAGATCGTCATAAAAGTATTTGGGGGGTAGGGATTTGGGCTGGGTGGTTAGGCCCATAACTACGTCAGCGCCGTCTTCCTGGGCCTCTGCGGTGGTAGCGGCTAACAGACAGTCAATAGTGAGGCGATCGCCACCCGCCCCCTGAACCTGAGAACCAGTGACCTGAGAGCGGGTAGCAGAGGGGTTAAATGGGGGCATACAAAAACCTCAAAGGCAACAAAACCACAATGACGCTGGCTGGGTATTTAGGCATTGTGTCATCGGATGATTAAAATTTCCGAAACACGGCCCAGGATCTAGCAAAATCAAACACAACTATGGGGTAATGCCGCACAAACTCACCCCAGGCTAAAAAAACTATGAATCGGTCGCCTGAGCGCAACGAAATCCTGAAAAGATCTCTCTGACGTGTGGATGGTACCAATTGCGTAACGTGCCGCGCAGCGCCCAGGGCCAGGAGGCCCAGCTACCGCCCCGGAGCACTCGGTGTTGTTGGTCAAAGTAAACCTTCGAGTAACCCCGATAGGGGAAGGCCCGAAAACCGGCGTAACCATCAAACCAGGAGGCGGTCCATTCCCAAACATTACCGATTAAGTCAACTAGTTCGGAGCCAGCTTGGCCACTGGCAAAGCGACCTACAACGGTAGTCCCACCCCCATTGCCTCCAAAGTTTCCCCTAGGGGGCTGCGGCCAGTCATCTCCCCAGGGATACAGACCTCGATAGCGGCCATCTGTTGTCCAACAGGCGGCTCGTTCCCATTCGGCTTCGCTAGGCAAACGCTTGCCGACAAAGGCGGCGTAGGCTTCAGCCTCGTAATAGCTCACTCCACAAACAGGGTGATTGTCCCACGTTGGCTCGTCTGACCAGTAGCGAGGTTGGTTAACCTGGGCAGCTTGCTGCCAAGCCCAACCCTGAGCTGACCAATAGGCTGATTCATGATATCCCCCAACCTCCATGAAGACACGAAAGTCTGCTTGGGTAACGGGATGGGGGTCAAGCCAAAAACCGCTGACTAAAACTTGATGGGCGGGTTGCTCATTGTCAAGGCTATCTAGCCCGTCGTAACCAAGGCTGATGGTAGCAGGGGGTAAATAGATGGGCTGCTTAGTATGGGGTGAATTTTGATCTACTTCTGATGGCCTGCTGTCATCCTCAGTACTATGCACTGCACTTTCTGGCCTGTCCATAGTCCCCTGACAATGTAGGGCCAGCACAATCGCCATGGTTTCGCCATGCTGGCTCTCGTGTTGTAAAAGCCAAAGCCAGAGGCGGAGCTGCTGGTCAAGGGGGGCGATCGCCAAATACTTTTCCACGCGCGCGCGCACCCTGTGCAGCATTTCCAGCACCTGAGCCAGAGAAGGCAACTGCTGGCGTGCTGCCTTTGGTAGCCCATCTGCGGCAAAAAGCTGATGATAGGGCACCAGTAGACAATCTTCTCCAGCCAGGTGGCGCAAAATCCAAAGCGATTCTGTAAACGCAATATGCCCTAAGTGCCAGCCCACCGGGCTAAAGTCGGGGTGGGCCTGGCGGTAATATTCATCCTCTGTTAAGGATTCTGCCAGCATTAGGGTCTTGGCACGGCAGATGTCTAGATGGTGCCTAAGCTGCTGGCGCTGTTCGACTATCGGCAGTGAGGGAATCTGGGCTGGGGGCACCGGTAATGGGAAAAATGTTGAGGTCACAATAGGGGGTCACAGTAATCAATACATTTTCCGGGCAGCTTACCCAAGCGCCCTCAAACAGTGGTTCAGACGCCAGCAATACCGAGTCTAGGAAATCTGGATGATCCTGTAACCAGTAAAGCGAAGGAGACTTGCCCGTATTGTCGTAGCGACAGGCCACCAGTTGTTCGCCATCGCTGAGCACAATGTTAGCGGCTACTCGCACGCCCCGCTGGGCCGCATGGCTAGCTAAGTTTATAATGACGCGATACAGCGCCTCGGTTAAATTCGGTGCGCCCATCTCTAGGTGGTGTACCACCATGGCAAATATGTGCTCAGAGTCAGTTAACCCATGGATAGTCTGGTAAATATGATCCGGCAAACTATCGCGAATGGATCGATACAGCGTGTGGCGAAAGTTTTCGATAAATCCGTTATGGATAAAACTCAGCCGCCCCATTGAAAAAGGTTGGCAATTGTGCAAATCTACGGCCAGCCCTGGGGTGGCACTGCGCACGTGGGCCAGCACATGGCCGGCTTCAATGTAGCGGCACAGGTGAGGTAGGTTGATGTCATTCCAGGCGGGCAGAGTATTGCGGTAAATGTAGGGCACTTCCTGCCGCTCAGGGTGATACCATCCCAATCCCACTCCATCCCCATTGAGGATAGCCACCTCCATTTCCTTGGGCTGGTAGCTTTGCACAATCAGGGAGTGCTCCGGCGCGTAGATTAACCGATCAAGTTGAATGGGTGGCCCGGCATAGGCCAGCAGTCGGCACATGGGCGAGTCCTTAAACGAGAGTTTGTCTAAGCAATGGTCTGCATAGATACCTATTGTGTCTCAGTTCAACCCAGTCCGCAGATTTTCCCTCTTCCCTCTTCCCCTTCACCCCTCCACCCCTTCACGTCTATAGTTTTGGTATCTCTAATTTAGAAAAGCATTATGTCTAGCCGCGATGTCTCGTCGCCGATACCGGAATCCGCTGACACGATACTGCCTTCCCTCAGCCTGTTCACCATGCTGAGGCTGGGGGTGTTTAATATGGGGCTGGGTATTATGTCGCTATTGACTCTTGGTGTTCTCAATCGAGTCATGATTGAAGAATTGCGAGTACCAGCACTCATTGCGGCAGGGGCGATCGCGGTTCACCAATTTATGGCCCCAGCGCGCGTGTGGTTTGGCCAAATGTCAGACTCTAAGCCTATGTTTGGCTACCACCGCAGCGGCTATATTTGGGTAGGCATTCTAACAGTAGCGATCACGTCATTTTTGGCGTTGCAGGTGGTTTGGCAACTGGGCCGCACCATTGCAGAGACTGGATGGAGTGCTCAGGTCTATCCCTGGGTGGGTTTGTTAGGGCTGTTGTTTGCCGTTTATGGATTAGCCCTGAGTGCCACCTCGACTCCGTTTACAGCTCTTTTAGTGGACGTCTCAGACGAAGACAGCCGCTCGCGTCTGGTGGGCATTGGCTGGGCCATGTTAATGGTAGGAATCATCACCGGTGTTATCATCACGTCCATTGTGCTAAGGCCAATTGAGCTGAATAGTCCCATTGAGCAGGTGCAGCGGGCGGTCAATCGGCTATTCATCATTGCTCCAGCGATTGTTTGCGTACTGGCTATCCTCAGCACAGCTGGAATTGAACGCAAATACTCACGGTTGGCACAGCGGTCTTCTTTGCGAAATCGCGAGGATAGCATTACCCTACGGCAAGCGCTTAAAATCCTTACGGCTAGCCGTCAAACCGGCTTGTTTTTCACTTTTTTGCTGGTACTTAGCCTCAGCCTGTTCATGCAGGATGCCATTCTTGAACCCTATGGCGGCGAGGTGTTTAGCATGTCCATTGCCGAAACTACTCAACTCAACGCCGCCTACGGTATGGGTACCCTGATAGGCATTATTGTTACAGGATGGTTAGTGGTGCCCAGAATTGGCAAGAAACGCACCGTAGCACTGGGTTGTTGCTGGGGAGCCATCTGTTTACTAGGCATTATGCTATCTGGGTTAACGGGGTCGCCGCAGGTTTTGCTAACCACCGTGTTTTTGTTTGGCCTCGCCTCCGGTATTCTAACGCTAGGTGCCATTGTGCTGATGTTGGATTTAACTGTGGCCGAAACCGCAGGTACCTTTATTGGAGCCTGGGGCTTAGCCCAGGCAATGGCTCGCGGTAGTGCCACAGTTTTGGGTGGCGGCCTCTTAGATTTGGGGCGGGCCATCTTTGGAACTGCTGGTGACGCTGCCGAAGTCAGCCAGGTACAGGTTGTTCTCGCCTTCGGATTAGTGTTTTCTCTACAAGCTCTGGGTATGCTAGCGGCCATTTTGCTACTTAGCCGGGTAGATATCAAAGAGTTTCAGGCCAATGCTAAAGCTGCTATTACAGCGGCCCTACAAAGCGAGATGGACTAACGAATGGATATTTTTTGGCACACCGTGCTGTCCTTTGCTAAAGCTACTACCAAAGCTGTTGGGCAAAAGCTACTGGACGACTTTGGCCACGCCCAGGCCGACCTCAAGGCCGATGGTAGTTTGGTGACAGATTCTGATCGTTGGGCCGACAAAGCTTTGCGCACTGCCATCAAAACCCAATTTCCCGACCACGGGGTGCTCAGCGAAGAAGTTGAACACATTTTCCCCAATACCGACTGGTGTTGGATTATCGATCCCATCGACGGCACCACTAACTTTACGCGAGGAATCCCGGTGTGGGGCATTTCCCTCGGCTTGCTCTATCGGGGAGTGCCAGTATTTGGCTATGTGGCTATGCCACCGCTGTCGCAAGCATTTCACGGCTACTGGCCGGGAGACAGCGGGCTGACAATGCCAGCTGGTGCTTACTTCAACGGGCGCCCCATTCAAACCAGCGAAGCCGCCCCCGGCAAAACGCAGTTCTTTAGCCTCTGTGCCCGCAGCACTCAGGTAATGGCTCAGCCCTTTCCCTGCAAAATTCGGATGCTGGGATCAGCATCCTATAATCTGCTGCTTGTGGGGGCAGGTTGGGCGATTGGGGCGGTGGAAGCTACTCCAAAAATTTGGGACATTGCGGCGGTTTGGGCTATTCTCCAGGCGGCAGGGGCTACCTGGGTGGCGCTAGATGGGGTAGATCCATTTCCGTTGATAGCCGGTAAAGACTACAGCATGCAACCCTACCCCACCCTGGCCACAGCCCAAAAAGCCTGGGTAGGAGTATTTCAACCCCTAGTTGAGGGTGTCGCCAGACCGGCAAACTAGCACAATGCCGCTAGGCCACATTTTGCTGGGTCGTTGCCAGCAGAGGAAACCCCAAGGCCTCTCGCTGTTCCAGATAGAGTTGTGCCACTCGCCGTGCAATCCCCTAACCTGACGAATGTAGCGGGTGCGCTCCGTCACTGAAATGACCCCCCGCGCATCCAGCAAATTGAAAGTGTGAGAACACTTCAAGACATAGTCATAGCTGGGTAGCACCAGCCCTCGATCCATAAGCTGTTCGGCCTCTTGCTGGTACAGCTCAAATAGCTGAAAAAGCAATTCGGAATTAGATGCCTCAAAATTGTAGGTCGAATTCTCAATCTCCGCCTGCATGTAAATATCACCATAGGTGAGTTGCTCATTCCACTGAATTTTGGCAATGGCATCCACCTCTTGCAGGTACATCGTCAACCGCTCCAGCCCGTAGGTCAGCTCAATGGAAACAGGTCGGCAATCAATTCCACCGCACTGTTGGAAGTAGGTGAACTGGGTAATCTCCATGCCGTCTAGCCAAACTTCCCAGCCAACCCCCCAGGCTCCTACCGCCGCATCCTCCCAGTTATCTTCCACAAAGCGAATATCGTGATCCTCTGGTTTGATCCCCAACGCCCGTAACGACTCAATGTACGTCTCCTGAATACTGTCTGGTGAGGGTTTAATCAACACCTGATATTGAAAATAATGCTGGTAGCGGTTGGGGTTTTCCCCATAGCGACCGTCAGCCGGTCGTCTGCAAGGCTCCGCATAGGCGACTGACCAGGGCTCTGGCCCCAGAGCGCGCAAAAAAGTATGGGGGCTTTTCGTTCCGGCTCCCTTCTCGGTGTCGTAGGGCTGCATAATCACACAACCCTGCTGGCCCCAAAACTCATTCAGCGTCGCAATCACAGACTGAAAGTGCATATCCTACCCGCGCCTCATACCCTGGCCTACACTACATCACACCTCCATACTATTCAATAGCCTTGAGCCCAGGCCAGGGAATGGCTACCCTCCCTGGTTAGCTGCTGCTAGGGAAAGCGACTCTC
Source organism: Leptolyngbyaceae cyanobacterium SM2_5_2 (assembly GCA_012031045.1). Lineage (GTDB taxonomy): Bacteria > Cyanobacteriota > Cyanobacteriia > Phormidesmidales > Phormidesmidaceae > Nodosilinea. The sequence goes on along the minus strand of JAAUUR010000095.1, from coordinate 963 downwards.
AACAAGATTCACCTACAGCCTAAATAACCCCTAAAATCAGCAGAGATTCTTGCAGATTGTCTGTATCACCCGCAACTAAGTCAACTTAAGACGGCCTTAAGTCCCTTAATCCTTACCCAGCCCTACGTTCGCCACACTAGACCTGCCCTACTCAAGCTGGTCTATCACCCTAGATACAGGGTCTAGAGAAAAAACTTCTTCCACAAAAACCTACTCGACCGAGAATACCACTATCCTAAAACGCCGAAAACCCTTACTAAGCAAGGGTTTTCGGCAGAAAAATAAAATTTCGATTAAGGTGTTGACACTCTAGGGAGTTCTCGTTATATTGATAAAGCGCCTGAGGGAAACGCTTAAATAAACGAGCGAGACCTGAGGGTAAGAACCTCGACAAGTACATAGTCTAGAAACAAAGCCAAGGTTCCTGTCAAGGATTAAATTGTTAGTACCATAGCATAAGCGTTGTGGGAACGCAATAGGACAGAAAACGGATACTGAGGTATCCGGGACAAACCGGGTAGGGTTTAAGCGTTCTGAGAGGGACGACTAGGCCTTACGAGGGAGTTATTGATTACGGTTAATAACTAACATGGAGAGTTTGATCCTGGCTCAGGATGAACGCTGGCGGCGTGCTTAACACATGCAAGTCGAACGGGCTCTTCGGAGCTAGTGGCGGACGGGTGAGTAACGCGTGAGGATCTACCCTTAGGAGGGGGACAACAGTTGGAAACGACTGCTAATACCCCATAAGCCGAGAGGTAAAAGGTTAACTGCCTAGGGATGAGCTCGCGTCTGATTAGCTAGTTGGTTGGGTAAAGGCTGACCAAGGCGACGATCAGTAGCTGGTCTGAGAGGATGATCAGCCACACTGGGACTGAGACACGGCCCAGACTCCTACGGGAGGCAGCAGTGGGAATTTCCGCAATGGGGCAACCTGACGGAGCAACGCCGCGTGTGGAGGAC
>JAAUUR010000094.1 GCA_012031045.1 Leptolyngbyaceae cyanobacterium SM2_5_2 | reverse complement strand
TGCCGGTATTGCTCAGATTTTGTTTTACCTTTTCCTGGCCATTTTTATTGTTTCTCTGATTATGAATTTTCTCAAGCGGGCCTAATCACGAGACTAGCGTTAACAGCCTCTCAAAAAGTCATAGGAAAAGCAGGGATAATATCATCCTATCCCTGCTTTTAAGTTGAGGAGAGTAAGTCAACGAAATGGTAATTGCGATGTTAATAGCGAATTTGTAGAGTCACACTCGCTTGCACCGTTTGTTCTCCGCCAATAACCGGGGTAGAAACATCGGCTTCGGAATAAGCCACCCGGGCCTGACGGGGCAGAGGTACAGGCATGGGCGGCGTAGCCCCATTAATTTGGATGCTGACAATTTCCTGAGGTCCCAGGTTGAGGGCACCGAGTACGGCATTGGCCTGAGCCTGGGCATCGTTAACGGCTTCCCGTAACGCCTGCTGACGGGCCGCTTCCAGGGCAGCATCGGCGGCTACGAAGCTAACGCCGCGAATTTGGTTGGCTCCAGCATTAACGGCCTCGTCCAGTAGTGCACCAACGGCTTCTGTAGGCATTTGAAAGCTGACAGTATTGCTACCAGTGTAACCAACAATGTCGGCCCGGCCATCCTCATAGTTGTATTGAGGGCTGAGCTGTACACCAGTGGTTTCTAGCTTTCTACATTGCGCGATTGCAGAAGTTCTACCACCGCCGCCGATTGCTGGGCGACCTGCCGTTGCACAGTCACCGCATCAGTACCCTGAATATCTACCCCCAGGGATACCTGGGTTTTAGTCGTCTGCACCGACTCTTGCCCCTGTCCGGTGACGGTTAACGTTCTTTGCATAATGTCTTGAGCCATGGCGATAGTCGTTACTCCTGGCATAAAAATTAACCCTGCACTCAGGGCGGCAGAAGTGACCACGGCGGCTGCAAAGCGTTTCGAGAAATTGCGTTGTAAAGGTTTCATTGCCTCACACGACCTGAGTTAATTAGCTCATTCAATCTGCCATAGGAAGACTGGCTCTAGACGGGCCGTTACCAAATTCGATACCAACTTAGGCCGCCTTCAGAAATGTTTGGGTGTGCTGCCAAATATCGGCTTCAACATCCACCAGCGTGTGGTCACTGGGCAATTCTACCAGGCGCACCCAGGGGCGAGGGGCGGCGTAGGTGCGGCTAGCATCAATAGAGATGATGTCGTCGTAGAGGCCGTGAAGAATTAGTGTAGGAATTTCGGCCTTGAGTTTCTGATCTTGATACTGTTGGGCGTCTTCTACAAAGGCATAGTGAGCAGGGGGTCAGGGTTTGCTGCTCGGTGTAGTGGTAAACCGGCATCGTGCCAGCAGCACGCCAGAGGTTGAGCTGGTTGGGGGGAGGCGAGGCAACCACTGGGCCAGGAATTGAAAGGCCGGAGCCAGCAACACGAGTTTTTCAATGCGTCCCTCTAAGGTAGTTTGTTCAGCTATCCAGGCGGCGGTGAGTCCACCCAGGCTAGACCCAATGATAACGGTAGGATCCGGGTTAGCCAGGATGATCGCACTGACCTGTTGAATCTGGCGGCTGAGGGTGAGGTGGGTAAAGTTGCCCTGGTTCAGGTCGGGAATTTCCAGGGGTATGCCCTGAGCCTGAAAGCGAGCCTTGAAGGCCTGGGCCTTTTTAGATTGGGGGCCGGAGGCAAAGCCGTGGAGGTAAAGGTATTGGCGCATGGCTAAATTTGAGAGGTTGGCTGGGGCGATGACAAAAAAGGGGGTCAAGACGAATTCCTGACGGTATGATATTGACTCGGATTAGATGCAATGTACCTGTTGGCCAACGGTTATGGGGCCTTGCTGCGCGACTGCACTCTACTTTTGTACGTTTCATGACTTCTTCGTTTCGGATCACGTTGCTACCGGGTGATGGCATTGGCCCTGAGATTATGGCCGTGGCCGTGGATGTGCTTAAGGCTGTAGGTGGCCAGATGGGTTTGGCCTTTGCCTTTCAGGAGGCGCTGATTGGCGGAGCCGCCATCGACGCGACCGGCTCACCTCTGCCGGAGGAGACCCTGAGCGCCTGTAAAACCAGTGATGCGGTGCTGCTGGCGGCAATTGGGGGTTACCAATGGGATACCTTACCCCGGCAGCAGCGGCCTGAAACCGGCCTGCTGGGTCTAAGGGCGGGGTTGGGTTTGTTTGCTAACCTGCGCCCAGCCACTATTCTGCCGCAGTTAGTGGAGGCCTCTTCCCTCAAGCGCGAGGTGGTGGAGGGGGTAGACATCATGGTGGTGCGGGGAGCTGACCGGGGGCATTTACTTTGGCACGCCCAAGGGAATTTTTGAAACCGAGACGGGCCAGAAGCGGGGCGTTAACACCATGGCCTATACGGTGGAGGAAATTGATCGAATTGGCCGCGTTGCCTTTGAAACAGCCCAAAAACGGCGAGGACAGCTCTGCTCGGTCGATAAGGCCAATGTGCTGGAGGTGTCGCAACTGTGGCGCGATCGCATCACCGCCTTAGCCGCCGACTATCCGGATGTGACCCTCAGCCATCTGTATGTTGATAATGCCGCCATGCAGCTGATTCGCTGGCCCAAACAGTTTGACACCATTGTTACCGGCAACTTGTTCGGAGATATTTTGTCAGACGCGGCGGCCATGCTAACCGGCAGCATTGGCATGTTGCCCTCTGCCAGCCTGGGGGCTGAGGGGCCAGGGGTGTATGAACCTGTCCACGGGTCGGCCCCAGATATTGCTGGGCAGGATATGGCTAATCCCCTGGCCCAGGTACTGAGTGCGGCTATGATGCTGCGCTACGGCCTGAACCAACCGGCGGCGGCAGATCGCATCGAACAAGCGGTTATAACCGTATTAGATCAGGGGTATCGCACTGGCGATATCATGTCAGAAACTATGACCCTGGTGGGCTGCAAAGGCATGGGAGAAGCCCTGTTAGCGGCCCTGGCCTAGGCCCGTGGATTAATATAACTTAACGATTTGCCGCCCCTAGAGATATCGATTACAGTCTTGTCTAGATGAACCACAGGTGAGCCGTGTACGGTCTACAGCAACCCCCTTCTTCGAGCCAGTCAACTCCGCTAATGCCCGATGCTGCTGCCCTGCCAGCGGTGCTTAATCCGGCGTTGCTAAAGTCGGCTCGCCAAATTTATCGCACCTATTACGAAGTCCATCCTGAAGATATCCAGCGACCGATTGGCATTGCCATTAGTACCAAAACCCACCGTGGCAAATTGATTTTTGGCGACAAGCCAGTTCTGTTGCCGACAGAGTGCTTTATTCCTCTCAACCAGATTGAGCCAGGGCTGCATTAGGGCGGGAGCCAGAAGGCAGGAGCCAGGAGCCAGGAGCCAGGAGGCAAGAGCTAGAAGGGAAAATTCTTAAGAATTAATCCTGATGTCAACTTCAATGCTGTCTGTGGACGGGTTTTGTTGAAGACGATCTGGTCAATTAAGCTAGCCCCAGCATCATGGTGGCAATGCTCAGATAGATAAAGATGCCTAGAATGTCTACCACCGTGGTGATAAACGGGGCTGACATCATAGCCGGATCTAGCTTGAAATGATCAAACACAAACGGTAATAACGCTCCAATGGTGGCGGCCACGATGGCAATGCCCAGGAGGCTAACCCCCACAGTAATGCCAATGGCGGTTTCGCCCATGGTTACAAAGACGAGAACAATGACGGCAATCGCCAGAAAAATCCCTAAAATTCCGCCCGCTACACATTCCCGAACAATCACCCACCAGGGCCGACGATGTTTTAGTTCATCGGTGCTGAGGCCCCGAATTACCACTGTGGATGATTGAGCGCCAATACTACCGCCAGTATCAATCAGAAGCGGGGTAAAGAAGGCAAGGGCTACGACCTGGTCTAAAATTTCCTCAAAATTGCTCATCACCAGGATGGTTAGCGTATTGGTGAGCAGCAGAATAAACAGCCACGGCAGGCGCTTACGGGTTACCGATACCAGGTTGGCCTGAAAGTAGCTGTCCCCTTCTGAACGCACGGCTCCCATCGTGTAGATGTCTTCGGTGGTCTCCTGTTGCAGCACATCCATCGCATCGTCTACGGTCATCACCCCTACCAGCACCTTTTCTCGATCCACGATGGGCAGGGCGTTCAGGTCATAGCGCTGAATCAGTTGAGCCGCTTCTTCCTGGTCGGTGTCAGTGTAGGCAAAGATCACATCTCGATTCATTACCTCCTGAAGCGGCTGGTTGGGGTCGGTTAGCAGCAAATCGCGCAGCGACATCACCCCAGCCAGTTTGTTATGGTCATCGGTGGTGTAAACGTAGTAGCTAACCTCGCGATCTCGGGCCAGTTCTCTAACCTTGTCCGCCGCCTGAGCTACCGTCAGCTCATCCTTCAGATAGATGTACTCCGGCGTCATCAATCGGCCAGCGGTCTGGGGCTGGTAACCGAGCAGTTGAGAAGTTGCCTGTCGTTCCTCTGGGGTGAGCTGCGGCAGAATGCGGCGCACCACCTGGGGCGGTAGTTCATCAAACAGCATGGCTCGATCATCCGGAGCCATGCTGTTGACAATGTCTAGAATCTCCTGATCCTGAAACTCTTCAATCAGGGCTTCCTGAACCTCTGTGGAGCAGTACTCGTAGACCTCTACCGCCTTGTTGCGGGGAAGGAGGCGAAAGGCTACCAACGACATCGGTTTGGCTAATCCGTCTAAGGCTTCTGCGATATCTACCGGCTGAACCGGCACCAAGAGCGCCTTAGCTCCCTCATAATTGCGCTGCTCCAGCAATAGCCGGAGTTGCTCCGTTATGACCTCACGCAGCTCCGTGGGTGAGCGATATTCGGTCGTCGGCAATGCAGGCATAGGAATGTAGATACGTTCTTGCTTAGCTACCTTACGAGAGTTTTAGCCCATTGCTATGTTGTCCGAAATACGTTTTTAACATTACCAGGTATTAAATACCCACCGCCTCATACCCCTCCACCCAAACCCGATTAACCGCGCAAATAGTCTAGAATCCCCTGGGCAATGGCGTCAGCAATCTGGTTTACGGCAGCTGGATTGCGGAAGCGGGCAGCATCTACAGAGCCGGTTACAAAGCCAGTTTCTACCAGCACGGCAGGCATAGTGGTGTAGCGCAGCACATAGAACCGCGCCTGGCGCACGCCGCGATCGGCCATGTCAGTATTGCGTAGGACGCTGCTGTGAATGTTGCGGGCCAGGCGTTCGCCGCTGGAGAGGTAGTAGGTTTCTAGCCCGTTGATGTCTGGACGATCCATGCTGATGGCGTTAGCGTGAATGCTAACGAACAGGTCGGCCCCGGCCCGGTTGGCAAACTGGGCGCGGGCGTCTAAGTCCACCCATTGATCGCTGGTGCGGGTCATCAGCACGGTTAATCCGGCTTCCTGGAGTCGCTGCTGTACCCGGTTGGAGATGGTGGTGTTGATTTGCTTTTCCTGAATGCCGCCGATGCCGATGGCTCCGGGGTCGCGTCCGCCATGGCCGGGGTCGATGACCACCAGGGTTTGTTCGCGGGGCACGGTGGGAATGGGCGGGAGGGTGGCCGTAGCTGGGGCCTGGGCATTCAGAATTTTAGCGGGTAGGCTAGCGGCCACCAGGGTTTGGTACACCTCCTCGGCCCGCGGCCGGTCACGGAACAGGCCCACCTGCACCATGGCCTGCCCGTCTACCGTGGTGCGAAAGGCTTCGGGTTCAACGGCGCGTACCTGTTGCAGGGTATTGGGGCCAGTGATGGGCACTACAACCCGGAAGTGAGTGCCGCTGGCCACTACCCCGCCGTTAGCCCCTGGAGCCGCCGGGCTAGGCGTTGGTCTTACCGCCACTGGAGGAAGGGAGGGGGTTGCAGCGAGCGGCGTGGGTCTGGAAGACGGCGGCGAGGTTACTGGCGGCAGCGGCAGGGTTGAGGCCGGTGGTGGCACTGGCGTCGCCACTGGAGGGGTTGATGGAGCCAACGGGCTAGTGCCTGAGGCCACGGCCAGGTTAAGGGGGGCATCGTGGGTCAGATAAAAGTGGCCAACCGGTTGACCGTTGTAGGTGCGGCGGGTCAGTTGCCAGCCAGGATTAAGCTGAATTCGCAAAAAGCCATCGGTGCGCCCGTTGGTACGGCCAATTTCAATCGGCGTAGGGCCCGATCACGGGTGTGCCGGGCAAACAGCACCAGCTCATTCTGACGGGTGGAAATCTCTAGGCGATACTGCACCCCCAGGTCTTGACCATTGACGCGGACGGAGTAGCCGTTGCTGTCGGTTTTGCGATCGCAGGCTCCGGTAAAGTCAAAGCTCAGCAACAGCAGTTCCACCGCCGCCGGGTTGCCCGCCTGTTCCCGCCAGCACTGCCGCTGGTTGGGGATTTGCTCCAGAATCATCAGGTTGTAAAAGGCGCCATTCCGTACCGGGCTGGCAATGGGAATGACTAAATTGGGGTCAACGGGCTGCTGCCCGAAGGTGTTAGCCCAGCTAGCGGTAGGTGCAAACGCCCCGGCTAAAACGGTTGCAGCGGTAGCTGCCAGGGTAGCAAGCGAACGAGACAAAGGGGCCATAGTAGATCAGGCGTGAGTGTGAGGACGAAACTAGGACAGATGCTCCCAAGCAAGCTGCCCTATCCTAATCACGATTGTGATGACTGCACAGCCAATTACGGTGGAGTGTGTCGCAGTTTACCGATTGTCCTTATAAAAAGCAAAACCGGCGCAGTCTAGCTGCGCCGGTTTGCTCAAATCGGGGAAGGTGCTAAGCCCCTGACACTATCGCTTCAAGCTGCCAAAACTTTGGTAAGCCTGCTCCGGATGGTAGATGTGACAGCCACCGATGATGGTCTTCATCAAGCTCCAGGAGAACCGGGTCTCCTTCATCAACGGCCCCCACTCGGCCTTGAGGCAGGCATAGGCTGGTCGCAGGTTGTAGGAGGGGATGCCAACCGAAACATGGTGGGGAACATGCACATTAATGTCGTGACAGAGAACCTCAATCCACCGGGGGTAGTCGCAGTGGAGGGTGCCGCCTAGCTGAGATTCCACCTCGTTCCAGGTGTCGCCGGAGCGAAACTGAATGTCGGGAACGGTGTGGTGTACCAGGGTAAAGGTACTCATCCAGAAATGGTAGCCCAGCCAGGGCATCAGCCAGTACTTCACCACACCCCAAGGCCCAGCCAGAATGAAGAGAGTGGGAAAAAAGGCTGCCGCAAAAACCGCCACAGCAACAATAGAGCGGATTACTCTGGGACGATCGCGTGGCTCGAAATTCCTTAAGCTAAAGTGCAGCACGGCCCAGTGAGCCACAGAGGCCAGCCACCACAGCCAACTCCGCATACCCCAATACACGCCTTTAAATAATCCGTTAGCTGCCGTGTACTCCTCCTTTTTCAAAGGTGTCCAGGCGTTGTCCACATCCATATTATTGGTATGGCGGTGATGAACGTCATGGAGGAGCCGCCAGCTATGGAAAGGGTAAATCAGCGGCAGCATCATGATATGCCCTACCCAGTTGTTGACCCAGCGGCGGTTAGAAAAGGAACGATGGCCACAATCATGGCCAATTACAAAAAAGCCCGTTAGGGCTGTGCCCGTAAAAAACCAGGCCAAGGGCAGCAAAAACCAGGGGGCCATGAAAATCGCCGCATAGCCCAAAGCTACGGCTGCCACACTCAACAGAACTGATCTCCAGGCTTTGCTGGGATCCTTCTGAAAATAGGCTTTAGGGATAGTCTGAATAACCTGTTTTAGAGTTAGGTTCTGGTAAGGACCTTCGTCCGACGATTTAGCACGAGGCTCAACAATAGCAGTCAAGGAACAATCTCCACAGTATGAATGAAGCTAGGCCATTTTGCCCAAAAAAAACCTGCCTTCCCGGATGAGAAGAACAGAGCAATAGCATAATTGCAAAACAGAAGGGTTATTCAATTGAACCGGCAAAGCCGCATTAATAACCGCTGTAAAGCACTGAGCAGGGCAAAAATCGACCAAATGAGAATGCTTATAATTCCTTAACACTTATACCACGTTGCGGACTCAACTCTGCCAAACTGATGGGCAACTCCAAACTCGAACTCCTCAACCGTTGCATTCTATGAATCAAAGCCCCTGAAACCTAAGCGCTAGAGGACAATAAATGTATCCTTAACTACCGGCGTATCCAGGTATGGAGGTCTGTCTCTATGGATATCCAACAGTTTTTGCATGAATATAACCGGGGCGATAGAAATTTTTCAGGGGTTCGTCTGCACCGGGTCAACCTCCAGGGTGTCGTGCTCAGCGGTATTGATCTGAGCCGGGCCGATCTATCCGATGCTGACCTGAGTGGGGCCGATCTGTCGCGGGCCAACCTGGAACGGGCCAATCTCACTGATGCTGACCTGGTCAACGCCGACCTCAGTGGCGCTAACCTCAAGCACGTTAACCTAATTGGTGCGGACCTCAGCCGTGCCAGCCTGGTTGGAGCCGATCTCAGCTATGCCGACCTGCGCAGCACCGAGCTTAGCCAGGCCGACCTGCGGGGAGCCATTTTGTGCGATGTGGCCCTCAGCGGCGCTAACCTCACCCACGCCAATCTGATTAGTGCCTGGGTTGAAAACACCAACCTGCAAGACGCCGAGCTAGGCGGCGCTAACCTGAACCTTTTGCGACACTGCGGCATGGGTGGCTCCCTAGCTACCAGCTCTCGGTGGATTTCCTGGGGGTTGCATTGAGATCCTGGATGGCTGCAGGCTATGGCTAAATACAGAAGTTGCTGAAGATGGGTTTCTGGCCTATTCAGCCGCTATCCGCATGGGATAGAATACATGTACCACTCTCGGATAATCGTTTGAATCCTGCCTCAACCACGCCGCCATCTACTTCTGCGCTTAGCGCCCTTGAGCTTAACCAAATGCGGGGAAAAGACCAGGCCGCCCACCGCTGGTATCGCTTTGTGCTGTCTTTTCCGCCGCATTTAGTGCAGGACTATGCCCACAAATTTGGCCTGGATGACCAGCATCAACTGCTCGATCCCTTTTGCGGCACGGGTACAACGGTGGTTGAGGGGAAAAAGCTGGGTATTCCCAGCATTGGCCTAGAAGCTAACTCAATGGCCCACTTTGCCAGTACCGTCAAGCTTGATTGGAGTCCTGATCCCGTTGGTTTACAGCAAATAGCTGAGCAAATTGCCGTCGCCACAGAACGCCTTATTGGTCAGAGCCATGCATCACCTTATACCCTTTCAGAAGAACAGCAAAAGGTTATTCTGGCGAGGTCTATCAGCCCGCTTCCTCTGCACAAAACGCTAATTTTACTAGAGCAAATTGACCAGCACGCAACCTCAAGTTACTTTTGTCATCTTCGCTTGGCGTTAGCTAAAGCCCTTGTTACCTCAATCAGTAATCTTCGATTTGGGCCAGAGGTAGGTATTGGCAAAGCTAAATTAGATGCTCCAGTCGTAGACCTTTGGCTTCAGGAAGTAGCTCAGATAGTCGAAGACTTGTCTCAATTACAGACGCTAAAGCACACGCCAGCCCATATTCACCAGACCGATGCCCGCCAACTACTGAACGTAATGGCACCAAACTCCATAGATGCCGTAATCACCTCCCCCCCTTACCCCAACGAAAAAGACTACACCCGCACCACTCGCCTAGAGTCTGTTTTACTCGGCTTTATTCAAAATAAAGCTGACTTACGCCGCCTGAAGGAAAGTTTAGTTCGGTCGAATACTCGCAATGTCTTTAAAGCTGACCAGGATGATCAATGGGTGACCAAACATGCAGAAATACAAGCCATTGCGGCCACCATTGAAGAACGAAGAATAGCCCTGGGTAAGACCAGCGGGTTTGAGCGGCTTTACCACCGAGCCGTGAAACTCTACTTTGGTGGCATGGCCAAACATCTGGCCGATTTACGCCAGGTATTGCGCCCAGGAGCCCAACTGGCCTACGTTGTGGGTGATCAAAAATCCTACCTGCAAGTGATGATTCGCACCGGTGAATTGTTAGGCGACATTGCCCAGGGTTTGGGATATGAATTGGTGGACATTGAGCTATTTCGTACCCGGCTGGCAACTGTAACTAGGGAACAAATGCGAGAGGATGTAGTGTTGCTACGCTGGCCAGGTCGGTATCCCTTGACAGCGTATCCCTTCAGCGATACACCGCTTTAAACTTGGCCTTGACCACGAAGACTAAAGGAATTAAGAGATTGACGGGTGATGATCACCACTATCGGTAGAAATTTCGGTAGCTTTTCCAAAGTGCAATCTGGCTGTTTCGGTTTAGTGTTGCAATAAAAGGAGGACGACTGCAAGTAGCAAAACTTTCTAGTTTCTTTAATATCGGGGTATTCGCTTAAACCGGGATGATAGCAGGGTTTAGAATCTAGGAGACAGAAGCCAGGAGTATTGCTGTCACTACCTTCTAGCTCCTAGCTCCTGAATTCTGTGACCGAAGACTGGCCCGCTCGACATTGATACCCAAATATCTTGCAAAGATACTGGCTGTTTCCTGGGCTGACAGATTGCCAGAGTTTAGAATGAAGACCTTAGAATTAGCGTCAATAATGGCTCGCCCTTCCAAAGGATTATAGCGGAGACAAAACGTTCTTAATCCCTGACTCGATAGCCAATGTCGCGGCGATAGTACATATTTTCAAAGCAGATCTTATCAATCGCGGCGTAGGCGTTGGCAATGGCGGTTTCAAAGGTATCTCCTAGCCCGGTTACCCCCAAAACTCGCCCACCCTCGGCTACAGTTCTGTCTCCCTGACGGCGAGTACCGGCATGAAAGACCAGGGCTCCGGTTGCGGCGGCATCAGCTAGGCCAAAAATTTCCATCCCTTTCGGGTAACTTTCGGGATAACCCTCCGCCGCAATCACTACGCAGGCAGCGGCTCCAGATTTCCAGGTCAGCGGTGGTAAGGACTCTAAACGTCCCTCAATACAGGCCACCATGATCTCGTCTAGGGGAGTATCGAGCAAAGGCAGCACGGCCTGGGTTTCAGGGTCGCCAAAGCGACAGTTAAATTCAACCACCTTCGGATCGCCTGCCGGGGTAATCATTAGCCCGGCATAGAGCACACCGCGATAGTCAATTCCTCGGCGGCGTAGGGTGGCGATCGCGGGCTCCAGCACCTCAGTCTGAATGCGGGCCATCGTCTCAGGTGTAACCACTGGCGTGGGTGCGTAGGCTCCCATACCGCCGGTATTTGGCCCGGTATCGCCTTCGCCAATGGCCTTGTGATCCTGAGCGGGTAGGAGGGGCCGAATGGTTTGACCATCGGTTACAGCCAGCACAGAAGCTTCCTGTCCAGTCATGAATTCCTCAATCACCACTCGGCGGCCCGCCTCGCCAAACCTACCGCTGAAAATGTCGGCGATGGCATCGGTGGCCTGTTCCAGCGTTTGAGCGACCATCACGCCCTTGCCCGCGGCCAAACCGTCGGTTTTGACCACAATGGGCACCCCTTGCTGCTGTAAATAGGCTAAGGCCGCTTCCTCTGCTTCAAATACCTGGGCGGCTGCCGTAGGAATGCCGGCTTCAACCATAAGTGCTTTAGACCAGGCTTTGCTGGCCTCAATTTGGGCTCCGTCTTGGTAAGGCCCAAACACCTTCAGCCCCTGAGCTTTGAGATAGTCGCTGATGCCGGTGGCCAGGGGTTGTTCTGGGCCAATCACCACCAGTTCTAAGTTATTGACTAAAGCAACACGGGCTATGCCTTCAAAATCATTGACGTTCAGAGCTAGATTACGGCAGCGCGGCAGTGCAGCCGTGCCCCCCATTACCCGGTACACAAACGACCTCCGTAATGTTGGGAGATTGCAAGAGCACCCAAGTTAAAGCGTGTTCGCGGCCACCACTGCCGACCACTAATGCTTTCACAACTGTTACTCCCCCATTGTAGAAGTTCCTATTTTCCCACGTGGGCTACTCAAATAATTCTCTAGACTAATTATGAATCTGCTCAGCCGCTGGCCGCTATCCTGAAAGGAGACCTAACCCCTGATTGTTGACGCTATGGCAAGCCCGTCTGTTCGGCCATTCTCTACCCTGGAGGCAATTGTTCGCCTGCTGCGTTGGGATAAGCCCACAGGTCGCTTAATTTTAATGATTCCGGCACTCTGGTCGGTGTTTTTGGCCGCTAGGGGCCAGCCACCCTGGCCATTGGTTGGAGTAATTATTCTCGGTTCCCTGGTCACCAGTGCCGCTGGCTGCGTAGCCAATGACCTGTGGGATCGCAACATTGATCCTCAGGTGAAGCGTACTCGCCAGCGCCCCCTAGCGGCTCGTGATCTCTCCGTGGGTGTAGGGTTAGCGGTATTGGGGGTGGCTCTGGTGTGTGCCTATGGGTTGTCGCTTTACCTCAATGCCCTCAGCTTTTGGCTGTGTGTGTTGGCAGTACCCGTGATCTTACTCTATCCCCTGGCTAAGCGGGTATTTCCCGTGCCGCAGTTGGTATTGTCAGTGACCTGGGGGTTTGCGGTACTGATTCCCTGGGCGGCGGTCAGAAACTCCCTAGAACTGCCGGTTTGGGTTTTGTGGCTGGCGGTGCTGCTATGGACTCTGGGGTTTGATACGGTGTACGCCATGCCCGATCGCGAGGATGATCGCCGCATTGGCATTCATTCTGCGGCCCTCTTCTTTGGCGACTACACCCCGCAGGCGGTGGGGTTCTGCTTTTTGGGTACCTGGCTGCTGCTGATTTGGTTAGGGTTATTGCTAATGTTGGCTTGGCCCTATTGGATTGGGTTAGCGATCGCTCTTCTGGTATGGTCGCGGCAGAGCTATTGGCTAAGCCGCTACAAGCCACCCCTAACGCTTTATGGACAAATTTTTCGCCAGAATGTGCAACTGGGGTTTATTTTGCTTTTGGGTATGATTTTTGGGAGCTTGTTATAACCTATGCCCGTATCTCCAGACTCGTTGCCCTATCGTGCGCTCTCGGTGGAAGCCTTTGCCGAGCGCCTAGCCACCGCTGAGGGTGACCTCCAACTGATTGATGTGCGAGAACCAGAGGAATTAGCGCTGGCGCGGCTGGAAGGATTTGTAAACCTGCCTCTCAGCCAGTTGCGGCCTGGTCAGCTACGATTCATAGCCAGTTTGACGCCGATAAAGAAACCGTGGTGATGTGCCACCATGGTATGCGTTCAGCCCAAATGTGTGGCTGGCTGGCCCAGCAGGGATTTACGCAGTTAAATAACCTCACAGGCGGTATTGAGGCCTACTCGGTTTTGGTCGATCGCACCATTCCGCGGTATTGAGTTATGCCTAAAAGTTCCGATCAAACGCCTGAGTTGCCGCTACCCTCCTCCACCGAGCCAGGCCCAGCTCTACCGACTGGGCCTGGTTTTGCCGCTACCTTTCTGTACTACTTTTTTGGGTACAGCCCTGGTTACTACGCTACTAGCCACTCAAACGTTGGGGCCTAGCGGTAGAAACTGGCATTCCCACCCAATTTGGG
>JAAUUR010000093.1 GCA_012031045.1 Leptolyngbyaceae cyanobacterium SM2_5_2 | reverse complement strand
TGCCCAGTGTGATTCACCTGGATCTTGGCCCCCGGCGCACCTGGGGGTTTTAGGGCGATTCCGCGAAAGCACGGGCATACTGGTCGTAGCCCTACACTCGCTTTAGCCTATGGACTGGCCCACTCTATCGGTAATCATCCCCACCTACCAGCGCGAGGGGGTGCTGTGCGATACGTTGCAGAGCCTGCTGGCTCAAGACTATCCCACCTATGAGGTGATCGTTGTAGACCAGACCCCAACCCACCAGCCCGAAACCCAGCGCCAGCTAGAGCAACTATCGCAAACCGGGCAAATTACCCTCTACCGGGTGCCCTGGGCCAGCCTGCCCGCCGCCCGTAACCTCGGCATTGAGCAGTCGTCCGGCGACCTGGTGCTGTTTATTGACGATGATGTGGTGCTGCCCCCCGGCTACCTCTATGCCCACGCCCGCACGTTTTTGGAGCGGCCCGATGTAGGCGCCGTAGCTGGGCGCGTGTTTGACCGCATGAAGCTGGCCGAGCAGGATGACCTGGAAATTGACTACCTGCCTCCTGAAGCGATGGATCCTGGTATTGCCTGGTACCATCTGGACTTGGTGCATACCACCCAGCCCCAGCCGGTGCTAACGGCGCGGGGCTGCAATATGTCCTTCCGGCGCGAGCTATTTGACAAACACGGCCTGCGGTTTGATGAGCGCTTCTACGGCAGTGCCGTGCGAGAAGAGTCTGACTTTTGCCTGCACATTCGCCAGACCGGCTACATCATCTGGTACAATCCGGCAGCTCATTTGGTGCACTTAGGCGAAGCCACCGGCGGCTGCCACGATATTTCTACCAAATCTCTCCGCTACCAGCTGGATTTTTACCACAACCACTTCCTGCTCGGTCTCAAAAACCTCACCCCCGACCAGAACCTGCGCCTCTTTAGCCGCCTGTTTGACTGCCATGTGCTGGGCCACCCCCCCTGCAACAAAGACCCCAACCTGCTTAAGGTTCTACGCGCGGAGTCTTTTACCTAGGGGCCGTGCTGTATGCGATTTACACCCTTGCCACTACCCTCGGCAAACAGGGTCGCCTCTATCCTGAGACCGTCTAGTTGATGGCGGTGCGTCACACAGGGCGATGGCGCGGGCACCATCCCCAGACGGCAAGGCTGGTGCGGTGCATCACAGGGGCCTATGGCAGCACCCCACCGCTGCTGAGCAGGGGCTACTAGTTTTTAGCGAGTTAACTCAGTTACTAGGCAAGGCTCTTGGGAACCCGGAAAGACCTAACGTTTGAGAGCGTCTGGAAAAACCTATGACACACTGGCCAAACGTTTTCCTCCAAAACTACCTGGATGAGAGCTATCAGCCCAGTAAAAGGGAGTAAAACAGGCTAAATCAATCGTTAGCCAATCCATACATCCCGCAAGCAAGGCATGAAAAAACCTAATCTATTGCTCGTTTTCCCAGATCAGATGCGTGGTTCGGCTATGGGGTTTCTTCAGGAGGAACCCGTTCTAACCCCCAACCTTGATCGGTTTGCCTCCCAAGGACTTGTGCTTGAACAGGCCTGTGCGACTTATCCAACCTGTAGCCCGTATCGGGGAATACTGATGACCGGCAAGTATCCCTTCTCAAATCGAGTGATTGCCAACTGCAAGAGCAGCTCTACCGTGTACGGTGTGGAATTACAGGAGCATGACCGATGCTGGTCTGATGTTCTCCATGACAACGGGTATAGCCTCGGTTACATTGGCAAGTGGCATCTGGATGCGCCAAGAGAACCCTACATTGACTGCGCTAACAACAAAGGCGCTCAGAAGTGGAATGAATGGTGCCCTCCCCATCGCCGCCACGGGTTTGATTTTTGGTATTCCTACGGAACCTACGATGACCACACTAGGCCAATGTACTGGTCAACCCACGCCGGGCGTGATGAGTTTCACTTTGTGGATCAGTGGGAACCCGAACATGACGCCGATCAAGCTATCGCGTATATCCGCAACGAAGGCGGGGTCTACCGAGATCACAACAGGCCATTTGCGCTTGTGGTTTCTATGAACCCGCCCCATTCGCCCTATGACCGGGTGCCTAGCCGCTATGTTGAGCCGTACATGACCCTCAACTTAGAGGAGTTCTGCGCTCGTCCCAATGTCCCGCCAGCGGGAACTAAGTGGGGCGATTATTACCGCACCTGGATTAGGAACTACTTGGCCATGATTACAGGCGTTGATGAGCAGTTTGGTCGGATTCTAAATGCCTTAGATGACGCCGAGCTGGCAGACAATACAATCGTCCTATTCACATCCGACCACGGCAATTGCCTAGGCATCCACAGTAAGGGATCCAAAAACACCTACTATGAGGAGGCCGTGCGAGTTCCGTTCATCATCCGCTGGCCAGGCCAAATTCCGCAACGACATGATGACCTGCTGTTTGCCGCACCTGACATTTACCCAACCCTGCTGGACTTAATGGGATTTGGAGCAGACATTCCCAACGCCGTGGAAGGTACTAGCTATGCTCGATTGTTTCAGGGGGAAAGCCAGGCCAGACCTGTTTCACAACTGTGTATGCGGGTCTCGGCCCCTGATTTAGGCACCGGCTGGCGGGCGGTACGCACGCACACGCACACGTTAGTTGTAATCCGAGAATCCAGTACAGAAAAACGTAAACCATCACCGACACGCCGTGCAGCAACATGGCCAAACATGGGCTTCGATTGGATCAAGCGGGCTTTGCCAGACACCTCCCCCAAGGCTACCGAGCAAGTACGGCTTTACGATAATAAGAAAGATCCGTACCAGCTTAAGGAATGCGCGTCTGGCCATCCGGCTGTTGTGGCGCAGCTTACTGAGGAATTGCACAGGTGGTTAAGTCAGACTAAAGACCCATGGCTTAAGCCGTAATGGGGTATGTTTGGATTGGCTAGCCTACCAAGCCCCCTCTTCCCTCTTTCCTAACCCCCTAGAATAACCACCGCCGCCACAAAAAACACCAGTAGAAAAAAACCACACTGGGGGACGTAAGCCGTCTTCCGAGACGTCGGATTCAAAGCGACACCAGAGGCAGCGATAGAGGTTTTCTCTGGGTTGGGCTAGGGCGGTCTTGCCACACTTTGGGCAGGTTTGCAGAGTTTGCTTATCCTCTGAAAAAGTGTAGGACATAAAAAATCCTCAACTGGTCTACATAATCTGTGCCAATTGAGGATATAACGTGACGTGAATGGAACTTTAAGACACCTGTTATACCAGGAAAATGAGAGCCACTAGAAGACACAAAGATGTCAGCGTAAAAATAGAGACTGACTCTTCTTTAAGCAATGAATAGAGGGCTAATGCATCCGGCTGTGAGGAGCAGTTAAACTCACCACATCTATATTTCACGAAGGAGAGCCTTCCACATTTAGGGCATAGACAGTTGATCTCCTGAAAGAAAACCTTGTCACAGTTCAGACGTTCTGAAGATGTGGTATCAAGGGTCATTTCAATTCTAGGAGTAACCTGGTAGCGTCTGTTAAATGAACCTGAATAATGATTGGCTTGAGAAATCACAAATGAACTCAACAGAGTCTTACTCATTTCATCAGGAAGCATTTCCTGAATTTTAGCGACCTCGTTTTCTAGATGCTCTTGAGTTTCAGGGGTTTTAAGACCAAGCTCCTGGTAGGTTATTTCATCAATTTCATTCAGTAAAAAAATCAACGTCGGATCATCACTGGCCATTTCTAAAATCTCATAGATCCGAAATGATTGCCTATTATCCAACTCAGGCAATCTGGCTAGCTGATAATACTCTTCCAGAACCTTTCTATATCTTTCAAAAGATATATTAGATGAGATTCTGTCTTGCGGATATTCCTCTGGTTGTATGAACACTGCACCGATCCTTAAATCAACGCCAATAACTCTATCCGTTGAAAATCCAACCCACTTAGTCCCCCTGTCAGATTCAAGAATCGTTCACGGATGATAGCTGTTTCCGCAGTTTTGCCAGCGCTCGTTCTCCTTGTTTTCGGAGCTTTGCCTCAAGGCCAGTATGGATTTTTTTCTCTTTTCCCTGACTCACCATAAGAAACCCTATTTCCTTCCAAGAAAGACCTCTAACAATTCGTAAAATTAGAATCTCCTTGTCTCGCTCTGAGAGGGCTCTAAAAGAAGCCCATAAAGAACCGACTAAATCCTCGCTAACTCCTTCACAGAAAGAGCCATCTGGTATTACGTCCTGGACAAAAGTTAAGTGTGACAGCTTTTGCCCTAGCCTAATTTGTCGTTGCCTCTTGCGGTTTTCCTCCAGAATTATAAAGTAAGTCACCCGTGTAAGATAACCAAGATGGTTATCAATCTGGGTGCCTGACAAAATTCTGTCCCGCACTCGCAGGTAGGCTTTAATGAGAACTTCACTCTCTTCGTACTCGCCCGCCAAACCTACCTGATTCAGCGAACGCTTAATAAAATACATCAATTTTTTTGAACTTTCACTCTCCTTGAGCGATATCGCATCCTTAACAACTTCGGTTAGAGCTCTAAGCTGCTTAAAGTCCTCATCCATAGGATTCTAGCCCTCCTATGACTATGTGGCAGAACCTTACTCCTGTGTGACAGGAAAAGATCCATAGTCTAAAGAGAAGAGCTTTGGCAGCCGCCTGATATTTTTGCCCTATACCATATGTGTCTAGGCTGGCCAAAGTGTGACCCAGAGCCCAAAAATTTACTTAGGTGCTCTGAATTATTTTTAGCAAATCTTTGGCTGTGCTTGGGTTTGGTGGTGGTGAGGGTAATTGCAAAAACGGCTCGATCGCCCGGTGATTTTTAGGAGGCAGTTCAATGGCGGTGCTGAAGAAAAGCGACTTCCATAGCTGGGAGGCCTGGTCACCCTGGGCCACGCTCGACCCAAAGGCCGAGATGACCATCACCGGTACCGGCCTGGGCCAAACCATGACCTGGGCTAGCGACAACCCTCAGGTAGGCCAGGGTTCTCAGGTTAAAAATTGTCTAGATTGTCTAGTAGGATACCTAAGCCCTAGGATAGAAACCAAGCTCTCTCCATCCTCAACGGGTTGATGGCCGTACCCGTTTTCTATACAAAAGTTTACAATGCAGACAAGCCCGGTTAAAGACTGCTTTTTCAGGCTGTCTCCTAACCTTTTTCATCCTTACGGCTGCCTTCGGTAGCGGTTGATTACTTTTCTTCTCTACTGTAGGACTATGGATCTCGACGGTTCTCCAACTCTCAATACATCGCCTCGTGCTGGCCAAGACCGCTCTGAGTTGCCTGTGCTGCAAAAAATCAAGCAAGACCTGAAAAATGATTTGATTGCCGGTCTGCTGGTGGTCATTCCCCTAGCCACAACGATCTGGCTATCGATTACTATTTCGACCTGGGTGATTCGCTTGCTGACCCGATTTCCTAAGCAGCTTACCCCCTTCGATGGCTTCAACCCGGTTCTGGTAGACCTGATTAACCTTACTATCGGGCTAGCCGTTCCCCTGCTGGCCATTTTGATTATTGGCCTCATGGCTCGTAACATTGCGGGTCGCTGGCTGCTGGATCTGGGTGAGCGCACGGTGCAGTCCATTCCTCTGGCTGGGTCAGTCTACAAAACCCTACAGCAGCTTCTGCAAACCGTCTTTCAAGACTCCAAGACTCGTTTTCGGCGGGTAATTCTGGTGGAGTATCCCCGTAAGGGCATTTGGGCCATTGCCTTTGTGACCGGCACAATGGCAGCCACCAATATACCTACCCCCAAGATGCTGAGCGTATTTGTGCCCACTACCCCCAACCCCACCAGCGGCTGGTACGCGGTGGTGCCAGAAACCGACGTCATTAACCTGGCCATTTCCATTGAAGATGCCTTTAAGGTGATCCTTTCTGGCGGCATTGTTGGCCCTAATCTGGCCGCGGCCATTCCCCCAGAACGCATTCCCCAGGATCTTGAGAATGCCCCCCCAGGAGCCGGTAGGGCCTTAAGCCGGGGTGATCAAAACCTGTTTGAGACTGAGACCCAGCTCTCAATGCTACCCCTAGACGAAGACTGCTAAGATAGCGAAGCTACATTCTGGGAGGTATCTGTCATGCAGGCTCGTCGTATTAGTCGCGAACTGGCCTTGCTGGGCCTCAGTCAGCTTTCGGATAAGCCCAGAAAGTTACGCGAGTTAGACTTCGAGCAGTTGCTAGAAGCCGCGATTGAGACCCTGACGGCAGAAGCTAAAGATGCCCTCGAAACCGCCTCCGATGAGCTAAAGCGGGGTAGTCAGCGGCTGGTTGATACTGAACTGCTAGCCAGTGATGTAGCCAGCAGCCGCACCATGGTGGAGGACGCCATTACCCTCACCCAAACCGCCATCAACCGCCTGGCCCACGCCATTGAACTGCCTGTCTTCATTCAAATGACCAATCGACTAGAGCTGCGGGCGTTTGCGATGGAGTTATTGACCAACACCGTTAAGTACCAGGCCATTGTTGACGAGGTTCTCGAACAGGCGATGGTAGCCTGGCAACTAAAGCGGCTAGCTCGCATTGATCGCGATATCCTGCGCCTGGCCGTGGTGGAGATGGACTACCTTGGCACCCCAGACCGCGTCGCCATTAATGAAGCCGTAGAACTGGCTAAACGTTACAGTGATGACGACGGCTATCGCTTTATTAATGGGGTACTCAGACGGGTGGTGAATCGCTCAGCCGGGGTAGCGCCAGAGGCTGAGGCGATGGGGAATACGGAGAAAGGGGTAGAGAGTGGCGGGATAGTGGGATAGCAGGATGGTAGAACAATCTGCAATCCAGAATCCAAAATCTTTTACCCTAATCCCTTACCCTAATCCCCTACCCTAGTAAACAGGCATCCCAACAAATCGCAAGGCTCCCAAGGTAGTTCCGCTATGGCTGGATTCAACTGGTTTCGGCGCAGTTTTGAAAAATCCGACGACTCCAAGGCTGAGGCAAAAGCAGCTGAGGCGGCTAAGGCTGACAAACCAGCCGAAAAACCCCAGGCAACCGCTGCCCAACTTTCCTCTGAGGACTACCTGAAGTGGGCCAAGGCGGCCTATCAAAACATTCAGAAGCAGCAGACGGCAGCGGAGACTGGCTCGATACCTAGCCCCACCGCCGAAGCGGCGGTGGTGGAATCTGCTCTGGTTGACACAGCCGCCGAAGAATCATCCCCGGTGCCTGAACCCGCAGCACCCGACGCAGACACCCCACCGCCACAACCAACCGCCCTGCCGACCCCAGAAGCTCTGACCCCAGAGACTCGGATCCAAGAAACTTCGACCCCAGAAACTCTGACTCCAGAAACTCTAACCTCAGAAACTCTGACCCCAGAAACTCTGACCGCCCTATCCGAGGCAGCACCGGTCGTGGTAGAAAGCTCTGCCCCAGAACTAACGGCACCGTCCACCCCTAGCGCCCCTTTTTGGGCCAGGGCCAAAGCAGAGCGGCAGGAGCGCCTGGAGCGACTGAGGGAAGCTGCTATTGTGGAACCAGAGGTCGCCCCCATGGCCAAGGTGGTACCTGAGGCTGAGCCCATTGCCTCGCCGCTGGTTTTGCCCAATATTGACCTGGATGAGGCATTTCTCTGGTCGGCGGAGGTGCTGGCGGCCCAGGGTCGCCGCCCCGATGATATTTCTGCCGAAGAAATTACCTGGCTCAATCGTCTGCGCCAGGGCTTAAACAAGACCCGCCTCAACCTGTTGAACCAGCTTAAGTCCATCGTGGGCCAGGGGCCGCTGAATAGTGATGCGGTGATGGAAATTGAGGCGCTGCTGCTCCAGGCGGATGTGGGTGTAGCCGCTACGGATAAAGTGATTAAAGCCCTCCAGACCCGCCTGAGGCAGGATGTGCTGCCGCCTGATCAGGCGATCGCCTACCTCAAATCCATCCTGCGCGACATGCTGGATGCCCCCCTGGGCGAGGCCCACAACCTCACCTTTGTGCCCGAAAAGATACCCTCAACATCTGGCTGATGACCGGCGTAAACGGCGCTGGCAAAACCACTACGATCGGTAAGCTGGCCCACATTGCCACCAAATCTGGCTACACCACGCTGATTGCCGCCGCCGATACCTTTCGGGCCGCCGCCGTAGAGCAGGTCAAAACCTGGGGCGCTCGCAGCCATGTAGAAGTAATCGCCAACCCCGGCAAAAACACAGACCCCGCCGCTGTGGTGTACGATGCAATCGCCGCCGCCCAATCCAGAAATGTAGAACTGCTGCTGGTAGACACCGCCGGTCGTCTGCAAAACAAGAAAAACCTAATGGACGAACTGGCCAAAATTCGCCGCATCGTCGATAAAAAAGCCCCCAACGCCAATATTGAAGCCCTGCTAGTGTTAGACGCCACCCTCGGCCAAAACGGCCTGCGCCAAGCCGAAGTCTTTGCCGAAGCCGCCAACCTCAGTGGCGTGGTGCTGACCAAACTAGACGGCACCGCCAAAGGCGGCGTTGCCCTAGCCATAGTCGAGAAACTGGGCCTACCCATTCGCTTCATCGGCGCAGGCGAAGGCATCGAAGACCTACGCCCCTTCTCCAGCTACGAGTTTGTGGAAGCACTGCTGAGCGGGTAAGCAGGTAGGTGTTTTGCAGTAGACCATAGATCATCGGCTTTGAGGCGCTTGATGGCAACGCACCATGGACAACAACAAGAGGGCTGGCGATCGCCCATGCTCACGGCAATCTGTGGGTTTGCGGTTCTGATGCTGCTACCTAACCCCGGCTGGGCTGTGGATCTAGAAGATTTGCCAGAGTGGGCCCAGCAAGATGACACCCTGGTGACGGTCTGCCAGTTTCGAGATTTTGTAGACACCGTTGACTTTGTCAACCAGATCGTTGCCCCAGCCGAGACTCTGGCCCATCACCCCGATTTGACGATTAGCTACAACCAGCTCATCATCCGCCTGACCACCCACGATGCCGGCGGGTTAACCGATCTCGACTTTGCCTTGGCTAAGGATATCTCGGGCTTATCCGCAGGACGGTGCCAGCCTCTCTGAAGTCAGGAGTTAGGAGTCAGGAGTCAGGAGTCAGGAGGGGCCGAACTTCCGCCTTCCGCCTTCCGCCTTCCATCTTCCATACATCCTCACCTCAAAGGGCGGCAATTTCACCACGGGCAATAAGCTACGCCGTGGCACCATAAAAATACTGTGTTCAACTTGCCTGCATGAACCAAATGGCTCAATCGTTTTATGGCTGGTATAAGCGCACGCTGGAACATCCCCGCTACCGTTGGGTGCTAGTAGTAGCGACGCTGCTTTATTTGCTCAGTCCCATTGACATTTCCCCCGATTTCATTCCCATCATTGGGTGGATTGACGATGCGGTAGTGGCGTCTATTTTTGTTGCGTCGATTTCTCAAATTATGCTGTCTGGTCTGACCAATCGCCGCACCAATTTGCGGTCTAACAATACTCAGACAAGCCACACTACGGTGGATGTAAACCCAAAGTAACGACATCCTACAATAGAAGTAGGCCCAGTTAAGCAAGCTAACTAGTTGAGTCGCTTGCGCTTTACCCACGAGTTTATTGAACTAGCCCATCGGACGATCTAACTCCGCGTTTTGCTCCTGACTTTAGGTTTCTACCATGCCTGTTAATAAAGATCCTCAACCATCAAGATCGCGGCTCATTGCCAATATTGTGCTGTGGGTCGCCACTGGTTTATTGCTCATTAACATCCTATCTTCCTTCTTTATTGGCCCTCAAATGGCCAAAGAACCCTACAGCATGTTCATCCATCGGGTGCAAGACCAGGAAGTGCTGCGCGCCTCGGTGGGCCAAAACGAAATTCGCTATCAGCTTAAGGACGAAGCAGGCCAACCTGGCGAAGTTTATGCCACCACGCCAATTTTTGACCTGCAACTGCCTCAGTTATTAGAAGACAACGGCGTTTGACGTTGCCGCTGTACCACCCGGCCTAAGGGCCAGTGGTTTAGTAGCTTGCTGAGCTGGGTGATTCCACCGCTAATTTTTATTGCCGTGTGGCGATTTTTCATTGCCCGTGGCGGTGGCGGCCCCCAGGGTGCGCTCTCCATTGGCAAGAGCAAGGCTAAGGTCTACGTCGAAGGCGAAGCCGGCAAAGTCACTTTTAATGATGTGGCTGGGGTCGATGAGGCCAAGGCCGAGCTGGTGGAAATTGTAGACTTTCTGAAAACCCCTAAACGCTTTACAGATTTGGGGGCCAAAATCCCCAAGGGGGTGCTGCTGGTTGGCCCTCCCGGTACTGGTAAAACCCTGATGGCTAAAGCCGTTGCCGGGGAAGCTGGGGTGCCGTTCTTTAGCATTTCCGGGTCTGAATTTGTGGAGCTGTTTGTGGGGGTTGGCTCCTCCCGGGTGCGCGACCTGTTTGACCAGGCCAAAAAGCAAGCCCCGTGCATCATCTTCATCGACGAGTTGGATGCCATTGGTAAGTCCCGCGCTTCCAGCGGCTTCTATGGCGGCAACGATGAACGAGAGCAAACCCTCAACCAGTTGCTCACCGAAATGGATGGCTTTGATGCAGGCGATACCACCGTCATCGTTCTGGCCGCCACCAACCGACCCGAAACCCTTGACCCTGCTCTGCTACGACCTGGACGGTTCGACCGCCAGGTGCTGGTAGATCGACCCGACCTGAAGGGCCGCGAAGCCATTCTCAACATCCACGCCAAGGATGTGAAACTGAGCGAGGCCGTCGATCTGAAGCAGATTGCCACCCGCACCCCTGGCTTTGCCGGTGCCGACCTGGCCAACCTGGTCAACGAAGCCGCTCTGCTGGCCGCTCGGCGTAACAGCTCCAAGGTAGAACAGCAAGATTTTGCGGAAGCGATCGAGCGGGTTGTGGCCGGTCTGGAGAAAAAGAGCCGCGTCCTCAACGACAAAGAAAAAGAAATCGTGGCTTACCACGAAGTGGGCCATGCCTTGGTAGGAGCCGTGATGCCCGGTTCTGACCAGGTGGAAAAAATCTCCATCGTGCCCCGTGGCATGGCGGCGCTGGGCTACACCCTGCAACTGCCGACCGAAGATCGCTTCCTGCGCGATGAGGCCGAACTCAAAGGCCAAATTGCCACCCTGCTAGGCGGACGTTCCGCTGAAGAACTAATCTTTGGCAGCATTACCACTGGCGCATCCAATGACCTGCAGCGGGCCACCGACCTGGCCGAACAAATGGTCACCACCTACGGCATGAGTAAGGTGCTGGGGCCACTCGCCTACGAGCGGGGGCAGCGCAGTAACTTCCTGGAAGGCGGCATGCCCAATGCCCGCCGCCCCATCAGCGAAGAAACCGCTAAAGCTATTGATGAAGAAGTCAAATCCCTCGTGGAGTCTGGTCACCAGCGGGCGCTAGCCATTCTGCAAGAAAATCGCGCCTTGTTAGAAGACTTGGCCAAGCAGCTGCTGGAAGCGGAAGTCATTGAAGGCCCCCCTCTGCGGGAGCAGCTCAAACAGGTGCAAGTCCCTGCGGATGGCCATGTGGTTAAGGATGCTGAGTTGACTACTGTTTAAGGGCTGGGTAACTACAGAGGCACAGAGATCCCAAGGGGAACAGGGTTCGTTCCAGTTCTTTGTGCCTCGACCCGGATATTCCTGTAAATGCGGCCCCGGTGGGTATTCAGACGATCCAGATCAGGTCGGCAGCCATGATCGGGCGCTCATGGTTTTCTGCCGAAGCCCTGGGGTCAGGTATCGACACCGTCGGGCTAGACTGAGAGGTAGGCAACAACCCAACGGTTTCGACGGGCCTTCCTTGAGACGAAATACTCATGTTGCTGGTCATGCCATTGCTGAGGAAATGCTTGCCATGGTTCAAGTTCAGCCTCGTACTGGGCCAGTTATCACCTGGCCGCCCCTGCCCGACGACTTTAAGTTGATTGATGATCCGGTGGAGAATATTCAACAGCCGCCCCTTGCCGCTGCGCTTACCGATGCCCTGGGAGCGGCCCAACGGATTCGCCCGGAGATGTTGATCGGCTCCAACTTTGGCCTGGTGGCTGGGGTAGACAACGAGACCGTGGTAAAAGCGCCCGACTGGTTCTACGTGCCCCAGGTAAACCCAGTGACAGAGGGGGTGCTGCGTCGCAGCTATACCCCTAGCCTGGAGGGCGATCCGGTCGCGGTGGTCATGGAGTTTTGTCCGCCGATGACAACGGCGAGTTATCAATCCGCTCCCTACCTCCCTACGGCAAGCTCTATTTTTACGAGCAAATTTTGCAGGTGCCCGTCTATGTCACCTACGAGCCGATGCGAGCCCGATTAGAGGTACGCAACCTGCAAAATGGGCGTTATGGCCTGCCACAACCCGACGCTGAAGGGCGATTTTGGATTGAACCGCTGGAGCTATTCTTAGGCGTATGGCGGGGAGAGCGGCTGGCCCAAACCCTGAACTGGCTGCGCTGGTGGGATGCCAACGGCAACCTACTGCTCTGGAGTGCAGAACAAGCCGAAACCGAGCGCCAGCGGGCCGAAACCGAGTACCAGCGGGCGGAGCGCCTTGCAGCTTTGCTCCGCGCCCAGGGCATTGACCCCGACCAGATCTGACCGGGGCTAGGGCTATGACTCTCCCGATGGCTAGGCACTGAAGTACTTGGCCACTGGGTGATAGGCAATGATGGCGGTAGTAGATTGTTCGGGATACAACTGCTCGCTTTCATCGATGGTCATGCTAATGCGCTCGGTTTTCAGTAAATCCAATTGCACGGGTTGATCGGCCATGTTGGGGCAGGCCGGGTAGCCAAAGCTATAGCGCGACCCCTGGTAACGCTGCTGCAAGATTTCCCGAATGGTAGCGGGTTCTAGATCGCCAAAACCCAATTCCCGCCGAATGCGAGCGTGGCCCCACTCCGCCAGTGCCTCCGCTACCTGCACAGATAGCCCATAGTAGTAGAGGTAGTCAGTGTATTGGTCAGCCTGGAAGAGCTTTTGAGCATACTCCGTGGCAATTTCGCCCACCGTCACCGCCTGCATGGGGAATACGTCAAATTCGCCCGGTTTTGCTAGTTCCGCCGGCAGGAAGAAATCTGCAATGCAGAGCCGCCGCAGGGATTTTTGCCGAGGGAAGGTGAAGGTGGCAATGGGTGTAGGGTGGTGGAGTGATGGGGTGGTGGGGTGGTGGGGTGAGTCTGCCTGCCTATCTCGCCATCTCGCCATCTCGCCATCCATCACAGCCGGATCGTAGATGTGCAGGGAATTGCCTTCGGCCAAACAGGGAAAGTAGCCGTAGGCAATCTGCGGATGGAGCAGGTTTTCAGAGAGAATCCGCTGTTTCCAGGTGTCCAGAATCGGATGTACCGTCTCTTGCAAAAACGCATCATACGCTTCGCGGGATTGCTCCTGGGGCTTGCGGAACTGCCATTGGCCGACGAACAGCGCCTGCAAATCCAGATACCAGAACACCTCTTCCAGGTCGATGTCCTCCGGCGTCAGCACTTGGGTACCCAGAAGGGTGGCGTGGGTCGGGGATGGTGGGGAGAC
>JAAUUR010000092.1 GCA_012031045.1 Leptolyngbyaceae cyanobacterium SM2_5_2 | reverse complement strand
ATCAGGTTTTGGTGTTTTCGCCAGAGGGGGGGCTGCGAGAGTATCGGGGAGCCAAAATCCACGGTGTATCAGGGTTCCCGCTGCCGCTCTATCCAGAGCTAAAGCTAGCGTTGCCGCGCCCTTCCATCGGTGAGGCGCTAGAGGTGTTTCAGCCTGATTTAGTGCATGTCGTAAACCCAGCGGTTCTGGGACTGGCAGGGATTTACTATAGCAAAACTATGGATCTGCCCCTGCTGGCCTCCTATCACACCCATCTACCCAAATACCTGGAGCACTACGGGCTGGGGATGCTGGAGGGGCTGATGTGGGAAATCATCAAGGCGATGCACAACCAGGCTCAGATCAACCTGGTGACATCTACGGCTATGCAGACAGAGCTTTCGGCCCACGGTGTGGAGCGGGTGGAGGTGTGGCAGCGGGGGGTGGATACCGAACTGTTTCGGCCAGAGTGGGCCAGTGCAGAGATGCGCGATCGCCTTTCTCAAGGTCATCCTGACGCACCACTGCTGCTTTACATTGGGCGGCTGTCGGCGGAAAAAGAAATTGACCGCATTAAACCTATTCTCCAGGCGATTCCCGATGCCCGGTTGGCCCTGGTGGGCGATGGGCCTTACCGAACTGAGCTAGAGGCCCACTTTGCCGATACACCTACGCACTTTGTCGGCTACCTGGCCGGAGAGGAATTGGCTTCCGCCTATGCCTCCGCCGATGCCTTTGTCTTTCCCTCCCGTACCGAAACGTTAGGGCTAGTGTTGCTGGAGGCAATGGCGGCAGGTTGTCCAGTGGTAGCGGCCAACTCTGGTGGCATTCCTGACATTGTTACCGATGGGGTAAACGGCTTCCTGTTTGACCCGCTGGATGAAAACGGTGCCATTTTAGCGACCCGCCGTTTGATTGAAGCCAAAGCAGAACGCGAAACTATGCGGCAGAACGCCGTTGCTGAAGCCGAATGCTGGGGCTGGGCCGCTGCTACCCGCCAACTTCAGCAGTTTTATCACCGCCTGCTGGCCGAACGACCTTTGCCGATGGCGGCCTAACGGGGTGAGTTAACGCCGGTGCCGAATCATTAACGTTTGCCGTCATACTAAAAGGGGAAGCTACCAAAAGCTTCCCCTTTCACTTAACTATTCAGGCTAACTCAGGTAAGCTTTCAATCAAAAGCCTACATCAAGCCGATTTGAGACAGGATGCCTTGGCCGGTCAGGAACTCGGTAGCAACGCCAATCACAAAGCCCAGCATAGCCAGACGGCCATTCCAGGTTTCAGCAAAGGATACAAAGCCGAACTTGCTCTCGTTGGTTTCCATGTTAGTAACTCCTAGGTGGATAGAGGGGCAAACAATTCAACATCCTGTAACTTAAGTTAACATAACTTTTCAAAGTCTGCCCAGCCAGCCAATGACTTTTTTTTATGTCGGCAATAAATAGTTTGATGAATAGTTGGATGAAATTGACCGTAACCCCCCTTGCGCTTTGCACTTCCGGCCTAACCACTCCCTTGGATTAGCTAGAATACGGGGAAATCTGAGCCTAGGGTGGATAGACGCAGCAAAAACTACTGCCAGTCGTCATCTAAGCTGCTGGGTTATGGCAAGCGTTGCGGCCTAGGCCGCCTTTAGACGCTAGGGGTGTTTGAGGGCTAGCTGTTCCCTTGATTAGGTTCGCTTTATTTCTATGTTAGGTCGGTATGCTATGGCTGCTCACCCAATTCAGTATGAGACTCTGCTATCTACCTGCACCGATCATCAGGGGCGCTAGAGCTGCTGAAACGCCACCGCCCCTACCTGGAGGCGGTACCCAGTATGCGGCGGCCTCAGGAAAGCCTAGTAACTCTGCCGCTGCCCAATATTCGGGTTCGAGAAGCCACCCACCTTAACCCTCACAGCCCAGCCATCAGCCCCGGTGCCGTGGTAACTTTGCCCTGCGATGTGGCCCTGCTGATGTGCGACCCGGAATGGCAGATCAAAACCGGGGTAGAAATTTGTGTATTTATCCATCGTCCCCAGGAAGACTTTTCAGAGCTGCTGCTGCGCTGGCGGCATACTCAAATTTTGCTAGACCAGGGCTACGAGTGGCTGCTGCCCCAACGCTATCACCACCTGCTAAGCGATGGCAGCGATAGTTGTTACCCACTGTTTGTGCTTTTTCTAGACACGCCAGAGCGCATTCTCAAAGGGTTGAATGGGGCGGGCTTACCATCTGTGGTATTTCCCTTTGAGGCCACCAGCGATGATGAGCTGGCTGATGATGCCCCCCACAACCTCGACCTCGGTCCTATTTCTGGCCTAGAGGATATCGACAGCAGCATCCTGGAAGAGGGGTAGCGATCTCTGGGGTAAGCAGCACCGATATTGCACTAGTAGTGATAACGGCAAGCAATAATTGTCAGATAATCATCATAACCGCATAGACAAGGCGGTTGGTGGCATCAATTCGGCGTGACCAGAAACCTGAGAGATTTGCTTTTAGAGGTTCCGGTTTGCCGATGCCTTCAAAGGGTTGATGTTGCGTGTCCTGGATCAGCTTGTTGATCCGTTTTAGGGTTTTCTTGTCTTGACCTTGCCGGTAGAGGTAATCTTCCCAAGCCTCATCTGTCCAGGCGAGTTTGCGGCTACTCATCAATCAAGTCGTGCTCGGTTGTTTGCCCTTGTTTGTAGTGGGCAATGGAGCGTTCGAGATGAGTGGCATTGGCTGGCGACTCTAGCAGGTGAACGGCTTCAAGCAGGCTATTGAAGTAGTCCAGGGACATGACGACAGCATCTTCGGCATCGCGGCGAGTGATGACGGTGTAGTCAGCATCGTTGACGACCTGGTCTAGTATGGCCTTGAGCCTATTTCTGGCTTCGCTAAAGGTGACGATTCTCATCTTTTTTTACTTGTCCAGTTAATTGGACAATTTTAGCGCGAGAAGTTGGTTGTTTTGAGTAGGATACTGAGGAATGCCACCCACACCAGAGGACTTTGAACAGCTCTATGCCGCCTATGCTCAAACCCACGCCGATTCTAGCCCGCTTTAAGTCGCCGGTTTGGGCCTGGGGAAAGGGGTTTCTGCTGGCGTTTTTGGCGCTGCGGCTATGGTTTTGGTTGGTGACCTTCCCCAACTCCGACGAAGCCTACTACTGGATTTGGGGACAACATTCCGGCTTTTCCTACTACGACCATCCGCCCTTTCAGGCCTGGGTGCAGGGAGCAGTGGCGGCGGTGCTGGGGCGCTCTACCCTGCGCTGCGGCTGCCAAACCTGGTGAGCAGCATCATTCTGGTTGTGACGACTGACCGCATCTGCCGCTATCTTTACGGGGAGGACGGCGCGATCGCCTCTGGCTGCTG
The DNA here is from genome assembly GCA_012031045.1 of Leptolyngbyaceae cyanobacterium SM2_5_2. GTDB lineage: Bacteria > Cyanobacteriota > Cyanobacteriia > Phormidesmidales > Phormidesmidaceae > Nodosilinea. Next base: position 10,092 of record JAAUUR010000092.1, on the reverse strand, counting down.
CTGCTGTTGGTTGCCTCTAGCCCGCTGTTTTTCTGTTTCTGGCTCTGGGCTTGGCACGATCACTGGCTGTTACCTGGTCAGTGCTGAGTAGCTTTGCTTTTGTGCGGTTTGTGGATGGCTACCTCGCGACTGGTCGGGGGGCGTCTACTCAATTACTGGGGGCGGCGGTGTGTCTGGGGCTGGCGGGCTGTGTAAATACACAGCGCTGTTTGTAGGGCTGGGGTTTTTAGCGGTTTTACTTACCCACAAACGCCTTTGGCGACTGTGGCACGACCCTCGCCTTTATCTGGCCCTGGGTGTACTGGCCCTAACCCTTTCACCCATTTTGGTATGGAACGTCCAGAACGATTTTTTCTCCTTTCGGTTCTATGGTGATCGCGCTGCTGGCGATGGCCTCTCCTTCAACCTTCTACAGCCGCTCGTCTTTCTAGCCCTGTGCGGACTCATCTTTGGCCCGGTGCAATCCTGGGCCACCTGGCGGCTGTGGCGACGCCGAAAGCCTCTATCCCAAAGCCTGGTGCGGCCCTCTGTCTACCCCACCCTGGCGCTATGGGTGTTTGGCCTTTCCACCGCTGCCTTTACCGCTCTATCGCTGGTGTCCGTAGCGGTGTATTACTGGAATATCCTGGCCTATCTCCTGCTGTTGCCGCTGTTGGCCGATCAGTTCTATCGGCCCAGCCCGGATGGTCTGGGGCAGGCGGGGGTATCGCTTTCGCCCAAGCCGCCGATAAAATCCTTGCGGTCATTGGCGATCGCCAGGGCCTGGGTCTGTTTACCGCGGCCGCCTGATCGTTCACTACACGGTGGTGCCCTTTACAGCGTTCTTTGGCCAGGCTGACCCCGATAGCGCCGCCCTCTACGGCTGGAACCAGATATCCACAGCCGTGATGGCCCAAGCTGAAGCGTTAGACAATCCCCTCCTGCTCACCACCGACTACCGTTCGGCCTCGGCCCTGGCTTATAGCCTAGATAATCCTCAGGTGATGGCCCTCTCAGGCCGCATTGACCAGTTCGACTTTTGGTACAATGCCGACGCTATGCAGGGCCGGGATGCCGTGCTGCTGGGGGAAAGCTGGCACCCGATTTGCCCCGCTCACCTGGCTATGTTTGAGCGCACAGAACCGCCCGTAACCCTGGAGATCCATCGCTTTGGCCGAGTTTTGCAAACCTATCAGCTCGTCACCGGCTACGGGTTTCAAGCCGGGCCAGAAGCCTACCCCCTGCAGCCCAACTATCCCCTGGCCTTCACCAGCGATGGAGAACAATGCCTGCCAAGTAACGGCCTTTAGTACCGCTGGGGTGGTTCCGTCATCCACCAGAACAGCAGAATGGCCAGCAGTTGTGCCAACAGAAAAACCCCAGATGCAGCCATCAACAGGATAAAAAAGGGCAGGGGATACCGAGACGCATACAGCCCAAATCGATAGTTAGTGAAGGTGATGGCTGTGAGCAGGCCAGTGTAGAGAAGAACCGTGCCCGGTAGCCATAGCCACCAGGGGGGCAGGCGCAAACGACGCTCCATCCAGAGCCACTGCCAGGCACCAATGGCAATAGCGGCCAGAACTAGTGGCACTACCCGGTAGGACGAGACATTAGCACTAAAAAAGCTGACCAGCATGGGATAGATAGAGGTCGCTACCAAGGTAGCCGTGAGAAATTTCACGAGCCTGGGCTTGCCAGCCTCGAATCCACTCTGCGTCCCAGGTTCTGACTCATCCGGGGTGGCTGACTCAGCAGTTGTTAGCGACTCTGACACCAGGGTTTCGGCGGGGGAAGGTTGTTCAGATGGCTGAGTCTGCGTAGCGGCTGAGTCTTCTCCCACGAGCTGGTTGAGAGTTGAGGCTGACTGGGGGAGGATTCCCTGATGAACGCTGGCTACATCCTCCAGGCGTAGACCTAGCACCTGGCGCAGGTCATCCAGTTCAGCCTCGGTCGCTGCACTGAGGGGGTAGTCTTGGGCCACCGCCTCAGCCAGGGTTTGACGATAGCGCTGCAAATTTTCCAGGCGCTCCTGATAAGGTCTTAAAACCTCCGCCTCAATCTGGCTGGCTGTATCGTTAGTGAGGTCAAGTTGATGCCGGAGTTGATCTAGAATGGTGCGGCCAACGGGAGAGATGCGGCCCTGTTTGGCGTACTTTTCCACCTGCCGCCGGTAGCGCTGGGTGGGATCGCTCACTTTGGCCTGGGCTAGGACAATGTCAAACCCTACGTCTTTGAGGGTGATTAGCTTGGGGGTCAGGCTGGGGGCGGTTTCTTTAACCTTGGCGGCGGCGTAGTCGTGCAGTTCCCACACAGAAATGCTGGCCGTCTTCGTTGCGGTCGGCGGCTCCGGTCTGAATGCCTTCGACCAGGTAGCGGGTGTAGAGCGACAATTCTGCCCCCTGAGGCTCAAAGGCATACTGGGTGGAACTAGAAGAGGTCAGCACTACCCGCCCCTCGGCCCCCATCTGCTGAAGCAGATCTACCCGGCCATCATCTTTGGCCTTCAAGGCTGGGTCAAAGGCACCGCTAAAGCAGCAATCTAAAATCACCACCTGGCGTTTGGCTAGGCTATTGGCCATTACCTCATGGATAAACCGGGCTGGCACTGCCGTCGCCCGAATCAGGTCGCCCCTGGGGGTGGTTTGGGTAATGGGGGTGGCAAAGTGGAGATTGTTGCCGTCGTCCTTAAGCCCGTGACCGGAGAAAAACAGTAGGGCTAAATCGTCCCGCTGGCGCGCAGAAAGCAGGGCTTCAATGGCGTACTGCATGGCCTGGGGCTGCGGGTTAGTGAGCACGCTAACCTCGTCGAAGTCCCCCAGATCAGGATCGTTGAGAATTTGCTCAAGCGCTGCTACATCTCTAACCGCAGCGGGCAGCGCTGTTAAGCCGGATTGATAGTCGCTAACGCCAATTAGCAAGGCAACTTTGGCCATGACCCTGGGCTCTGCCTAAGCATTGATGAAATCCTGGGCGGCCTGGATGGCCGTCTGCAAATCCTCCTGGCTGTGGGCCTTCACCGATAGTTTTTTGCCATTGGCTTCGACCGCTAGTTCAATGGGTTTACCCCCCAGGCGATCGCCTAAAACTGCATCAGCCTTTGGGCATTGGCCACACTTACCTCAGTGGTCAGCACCCCAACCAAAAAGCCCCCGATGGATTTTGCCTCCGCTGGCGGGTTAGGGTCAGGCACGCGGCCTGCTGATTCAACCTCATCCATGTCTTTAAGCTCGGCCAGAAGACTCTGAGCCTGGGCATCACGGTCTTCGGCCTCCAGGCTGGGGTCGGTAAAGGTGATGGTGAGGCGCAGGGTGGCGGGGGAGGGCATGGAAGGGATTTTGGATTTCGGATTTCGGATTTCGGATTTCCCTGACCGGGTGGGGTAGGGGTGGGTTACTCCTGGGAAAGGCAAGAGTGGATAAATTTCGGATTTAGCGAAGCCACGACGAGACGTAGCTGAGGGGTTTGGGGGTGGATGAGTCAATTCTAACAGTCCCAAAACCTACCAGAAATCCGCTACCCGATAGCCCAATTCATCCAGCATGGCTCGCAGCAGCGGCAGGCTAAGGCCAATGACGTTGGTATGGCAGCCTTCCAGCTTTTCCACAAATAGCCCGCCCTTGCCGTCTATGGCGAAGGCTCCGGCACAGGCCAGGGGTTCCCCTGAGTTGACGTAGGCGGTAATGGTGTCATCGTCAATGTCGGCAAAGTAGACGCGGGTAACGGCGCAGCGGGCCAGGGTAATACCAGCCGGGGAAATTAGCACATGGCCGGTATAGAGTTCGCCCACCCGCCCCCGCATGGCCTGCCAGCGGGCGATCGCGTCCTCCTTATCCACGGGCTTACCGTAGATCTGGCCTGCAAAGGCCAGCACCGAGTCGCAACCCAGCACCAGCGCATTGGCAAACTGAGGAACCACGGCCTCGGCTTTGCACTGGGCCAGGGTGGTCACGTACTCCAGTGGAGCAGTCTCTTCAACCAACGATTCATCAAAGTTGCTGGGGCAGACAAAGGGGTGAATGCCCGCCCCAACCAGCAGCAACCGACGCGCCTTAGACGCTGATGCCAGAACAAATTGAGGCCGGGTAGCAGTAACCATAGGCGAATTTGAGCAAGTGGCCAGTGATTAGAAGAGCCTAAATAAAGGAACTGAGGGAGTCCCAAACCCATCATCACAGAACACCCTTTCCTTCTTCGCTCTTCCCTCTTCGTTTTTCACTCTTTCTTCTTCCTACGCCACCTTAAACGACGCCACCGACTGCTTCATCATGTCCTTCATTTTCTCCCAGCGGTCTTCGTTGGTGGAGGCGTTAAAAGTGTAGAGCTTGCCCCGGCGCACAATGGCACTGGCCAGATTATGACGCACCCCAGAGGGCAGGTTGGCGACGTATTCCAGGATGTAATAGGTCTTATTGTCGGGGGTATCAATGCGCTGGGCACTGACTAGCTCTACGTCGGTATCTTCTCCAGAAATGGCGTTAAAACTTTTGGATAGCTTGTAACCAACATCGGTGGGGGTGCCCAGGTCTTCTAGCTGTTTGCCTCCCGGCACATCGCTAATCACCACACTGACATTCTCGGTTTCGTGGATAATGTCGTGAAAGACAATGTCCGCAGAGCCAGGCACCTCCACCTCAACCCATCCAGTGGGGTACATGAACTCGTAGCTGTCATAGGTGTCTACATAGCCCACCAGACCACCACCGCTACCCACGCAACTTTGCAGGGCGATCGCAAATACCAGTAACAGCACAGTGGCCAAACGCTTCAGCATGGGTCAGATATCCTTGGGGCACAATCGATTCTTATTCTCTCATTTTGTGGTTCAGGCCGGCTTTTGAAAAAACAGCAGGTGCTGCTGGGGCAGGCTATCGTCAGTCTTGAGCCAGGTCAGGCCAGCGGCGGCCATCTCTCGCTTTACCTGAGCCTCACTCATTTTGTGGAGTCGTTTGATCATCACCATCGGATTTTCGGCCCGGTACTCTGCTAGCACCACTCGGCCACCGGGCCTCAAGGCGGCCACAATGCCCTGCATCATTTCGCGGGGGTATGCAAACTCGTGGTAAGCGTCCACCATCAAGGCCAGGTCGATAGAGCCTGGTGGCAAGTTAGGGTCATCCCCTCGCCCCAATACTGGCTCCACATTGTCAATGGACTGCTCAGCCAGGCGTTCCTGCATCATCGCCAGCATTTCCGGCTGGATATCCACCGCCAGCACTCGTCCCTGGGGCACCAAGGTCGCCAATCGAGTCGCAAAGTAGCCGGTGCCCGCGCCAATGTCAGCCACCACATCGGTAGGCTGTAGAGCTAGGCTTTCAATGGCCGCCTGGGGCCGCTCTTGCAATACTCGACTGGGCCGATCTAACCAGGCGGCTCCCTCGTGACCCATGGTGTGGGCAATCTCCCGGCCCAGATACACCTTACCAATGCCATCCTGGCTGGGCGAGATGAACTGGTACTCCAGCCGAGCTTCCAACAGCGGCGTGTGACAAGCTGTGAGAGTGCAGAGCAGCGCCCCCAGCATTAACCAGCGCCCCAACCGCAGCCGACCTGTTAACCCAAGGGCCGCCATAATCATAGGTTTAGCATTCATAGCCTTAGCAACTGGGAAAAAGGACAGGGCAAACCGTAGCCAGTTATTAGCTTAAACGCCATGCCACTTTGGCGCTAGGCAACGGGCATATTGAGCGGTAGTAACCCACAGGTTTACGAGAAAACCCGTACAGTCTCCGCTTCACTGGCTAAAAATTCATACAGTTATCCTGATCAGGCCATGGGGTGTACGGATAGAGATTTAGACCGTAACGATAACCCCTGCCATGATGAATTCAGCCACTAACGCCACCAATCAACTCGCATGGTTGCCACAACGACAGCGTCACCCCAAAGTTTTGAGGTTCCTGGGTTGGGCGCTGCTAGGTAGCGCTGGGCTGGGGCTGATGATGGAGTATCCGGCCCTGGGGCAGAGTATCAACAACGCCACCGTCACCGAGATTTTAGACAGCAACCAGGTCTACATTCAAAATCAGCGAACTCAAGTCAACGGTGTGGCCCAGCGCCAGCAGCGGGTGAGAACTGAGGCCGCCCGCACCGCCCTGCGATTTAACAGCGGGGGCGGTGGCTGCGGCTCTCCCATAATTCCAGTCTGGTGGTGGGGCAATGCGCCCAGCTCAATCGCGGCACGCTATTGGTGAATGGCACCCTGAATGGCTGCTCCACCACCACCGTAGCTGGGGTGCGCGGCACTATCTACACCCTAGAAGTCACCGAAGAGGGCCAGACCATCGTTCAAGTTTTTGAGGGTGAAGTCGTAGTGGAACCCCAAACTGAGGCTATTGACGTTCTCGAAGAGGAAGAAACTCAGTCCCAGGAAAGGGGTTTTCCAGAACGCGATTCCAGGGGGACATCGGAGCCTAAACAACTGGGACTCAAGCAAGCCGAGCCTTCCCCCGATCCCAACTCCGACCCCAGCCAAGTTCCTAATCAGGGAGCCACTCCTGACTCGGCCAACCCCAGCGAAGCCACTACCGAAACCGTGGACTTCAAACCCGACTCCGCCGTCATCGTGGCCGAGGGCCAGCAAATTACCGTGGATGCCGAACAGGAGGAAGCGGTGATCACCGCCCTTACCCCAGAGGATTTTGTTGAACTACTGGAAGGCCCACTTATCAGTGGCTTTGCGGCAGAACTGCCCGGCATTAGCGACCTGCGCGGTGCCTTTGAGCGTCTCTTTCCGGATATTCCGGTGCCGTCTAGCCTGCTGCCGGTCTCTGTACCAGTGCCGATACCCTCCCTGCGCCTGCCGTTTTAGGAGCGTCCAGACATCAAGAATTATGTTTGCTACCAGTTAGGCGGGTTGCAGAATAAACTGGTTGCCGATTCTACCGCTCCTTTGGGCTAGAAAAACTCTGCCGCGATGTCCAGGGGGTTCGGTTCCACCCCATTCGTGAAAAGGCGCAGCGTAAGTTCAGTAGATCGAAAACCCGCTGTCTGGCTGGGGATGAGGGCTGACAGGGACTTTGTGATCTACTGAAGCTGTCGGGTCAGTTGGCGCTGGGGTGAGATCGTACAGTGCTGTAGTTGACGATAAAATGCTGGTGTAAGGAGGCTCCTTAAGACTAAGTGAGTAGGATCAGGAGTATGGCAGTAGTAGAGCCAGATTTGGAGTTGAATTTACAGGAAACTTTAGCTACCTGTAAGCAGATTCTTGTTGCCCACTATGCTGATCGGCTGCGCTCTCTTATTCTCTATGGCTCTGCGGCAAGAGATACGTTAGCGCTAGAGAGTGATCTAGATCTTTTGGTTTTGTTAACACCACCGATCAACTATTTTCAAGAGTTACGCACCATTGTGGAGTTGTTATACCCGCTTCAGATGACGGCAACGTATTGGCTTTCAGCTAAACCCGCTAGTCAAGACGAATTTGAACAGGGAGTCAGCCAGCTCTATCGCAACATTCAGCGAGAGGGCATTTTGCTTTGAGCTTTTCTGAGGAAATTCAGGCTAATCTTGACCGGGCAATCTCTTCTTTGCAAGCTGCCAAGTTACTTTTATCCTCCAACTTTTCCAACGATGCGGTCTCGCGAGCTTATTATGCTGCATTTCATGCGGCTTCAGCTTTACTGCTCTCTAGAGATTTAGCCTTTGGCAGCCATACTGGCGTGTTGAGAGCGGTTAGCTTGCACTTTGTCAAAACTGGAGCTTTAGACAAACAGTATGGACGTGACCTTAACTGGCTAGCAGAATTACGGCAAACTGCTGACTACGGAGAACTACGAAATTTATCTATGGCTGATGCCCAAGAAGCTGTAGAAAAGGCTGAACGTTTTGTTCAAGAAGTTCGCTATTTTTTGGATAATCAGATGCTATAGAGTGTGTTGCATCCCTGTCCTACTTACTCTGGCGCTTGATCACCATGGCCAGAGCTTTTTCAACGGCCATTAGGGCTTGCTGTACTTCATCAGCGCTAACGGTCAGCGGGGGTACAAAGCGCACTACCTGGGGGCCAGCCGGTACCAGCAACAGCCCTTCATCCATGGCGGCTTTGACAATATCTACGGACTTGATCTGAGCCTCAGACTGGAGCACCAGACCGTTGATTAGCCCCCAACCGCGCACCTGTTCTAGCAGGGTAGGATGCTGCTGCACCAGGCGTTGCAGGCCAAAGCGCAATTGTTCGCCCCGTAGCTTGACGTTGGCTAGTAGGTTTTCAGCCTCCAGAGTTTCGCAAACGGTGAGGCCAACCCGGCAAGCAAAGGGGTTGCCGCCAAAGGTGCTGGCGTGATCCCCCGGTTCAAACACATCGCAGGTGGCTTTACACAGCATGGCCCCAATCGGAATGCCGCCCCCTAGCCCCTTAGCCGAAGTAAAAATGTCGGGCTCAATGCCCAGGTTCTCGTAGCCCCAGAGGGTGCCAGTGCGGCCCATGCCCACCTGTACTTCATCCAGAATCAGCAGAATGCCCTTTTCGTCACAGAGCTGGCGAATTTTCTGGAAATAGGTGGCCTCGCCCGGACATACACCGCCCTCCCCCTGTAGCGCCTCCATCATAATGGCGGCTACCTGGGGTGTTTCGGCATCTAGCTCAGCCACTAAAGTTTCCAGCGCGGCGATGTCGTTGTAGGGCACGTAGGCAAAGCCGGGCATTAACGGGTCAAAGTTCTTTTGATACTTGGGCTGGCCGGTGGCGGTGATGGTGGCCAGGGTGCGCCCGTGGAAACTTGCCTGGGCGGTAATAATTAGCGGATTGGCAATACCCCGCCGGGTGTGGGCATACTTGCGGGCCAGCTTAATCGCCCCCTCGTTGGCCTCGGCCCCAGAGTTGCAGAAAACACCCGGTCGGCAGCGAGAATGCTCCACCAGCCAGTGGGCCAGCGCGCCCTGCTCTGGCACGTAGTACAGGTTTGACACATGGTGCAGGGTTTGGATTTGCTGAGTCACGGCCTCCACCATGGCCGGGTGAGCATGGCCTAGGGTACAGGTGGCAATGCCCGCCACAAAGTCCAGGTAACGACGGCCCTGGTCATCCCACACGTAGCCGCCGCGCCCCCGCATCAGAGCAATGGGGAAGCGCCCGTAGGTGCTCATCACGGCGGCATCAAACTGCGCTGCCGAGAAGGCTGTGCTGCCGCTGGCGGAAAAGTTCAAGGACTTGAGGGAGTTTTTGACGAGGGTTCTGAGGCTTACGGTCATGGGAGTGGGGGAGGGGGAGGGTGGGAGAATTGAGCCTATGCTCACTACCTAATAGACTTAGATTATGTAGTTACTTAATCGAGCATAGCGGAAAGCTTTGGAAAAGCAATTCGCTGACTCGATATAAAAGTGAGTTTTACCAGGCGTTATTGGGGGCGGAATCGCCAACGAGGGCGCGATCGCGGCGGGCGATGATAGCGGATGGTTCGCAGCTTTTCGGCTAAATCAGTAAGTTCTGGGGATTCTCCACCGTACCGCCAGCGTACGTAGGCGTGGGTAATGTCCTGAATGGCTTGGGCCTGGGTTGCTTTAGTTTGTTGGGTAAGTCGCTGGCTGTATTCCAGGGGAGTTTCGGCAGGCTGTTTAGCCTGACCTTGCTGGTCAAACCAGGTCAGCATTTGTTGATAAAGCCGTTCCGTGGGCGGTAGCTTGCGTAGTTGCCAGCGCCGCCAACCCCGGCGCAGCATTAGAAAGGTGAGCCAGGCCACAAACCCTAGGGCCGTCAACCCAGCCAGGGCCGTGATGATGCCAACCCAGCCCAGACGTAGCAGACCGATGAGGGCCTGTAGCAAATGGGTAAGAAATTGGGTTAGCCCTTCCATTAAGCCATCGACCAGACCCACGATGGGCGAGGGCAACCAACCGGCTACCCAGTTCCAAAACCGGCGCACGGCGCTGAAGGTTTCGTACTCACGCAGGCTGGGGGGAATCAATTCGTGGCCGGGGATGGGGTCAAAGCCAAACCAGCCGTATTGAGGGAAATACACCTCGGTTAGGGCGTAGGCGTCGGTGTTGCTGACGATGTAGAAACCGGTGAAGGGGTTAAAGTCGCCTTCGCCAAAGCCGGCCACCAACCGGGCCGGAATACCGAGTGTCCGCAGCATAATAGTCAGCACGGTGGAGAAGTGGTCGGGGTAGCCG
>JAAUUR010000091.1 GCA_012031045.1 Leptolyngbyaceae cyanobacterium SM2_5_2 | reverse complement strand
CCTATGGCCGGATGATTCGGCCATAGGCTACAACCCTGGAGCCAGGGCATAGAGCAACTGATGGCTACCACTGTCGATCAGAATGCTGGCCCCCAGCCAGATCAGCACAAAGGGAAAGGCGCGACGCACGTAGCGGGCCATTATAAAAGCGGTCTGGGGTTGGCGAATCAGGCTGTAGGAAAGCGTTAGCCAGAGCCCAATGGCTGCGTAGCACACGGCCAGAATGATGCTCAGTCGGGGCAGGCTGGTGCTAGCAAACAGGGGAATGTAAATGGCTAGGTTATTGCCACCGTTGGCCAAGGTAACGGCTGACACTTTGTAAGTTTGGGGGTCGCGCAAAGTGTGCCACAGGGAGGTTTGTCGCACCCGGCGATAGTGGGGATGGGTGGGATTGGCCACCGACACATCTACAGCGTCATCACCGTGGCCAGATGGGCGACTGAGCAGGGCATTGACACCAATGGCTATGGGCAAAAAGCCCAGCAGCCCAATCCAAACGTGGTCTATCATCAGCCCAGCCAAAAAGCCTAGCAGGCTGATGGTTACCAGTCCGGTAAACCCAAGGATCTCGCCGACAACAATGTGGCGCGGGCGAAAGGTATGGTTGGTTTTGCTAAAAAACATGGCCAGATAAATGTTGTCGTCAAAGGTGGTGGCAATCGCTGTCACCGCCCCGGTTGCAATAGTGGGAATAATCCAATCCATGGGAGGATTTCCTTTATAGGAGAGCATCCTCAATTTACGAGAGGTAAAAAGTAAGAGCAAATGCCTTTTTTACTGAAGATGATAAATTGTTTTTATGCACTAATATTATTAGGTAAAGCTCTGATTTAGCGATAACTCTAGACTGAGAAATCACTCCCTTGACAGTACCCAACCGGGTCATTGCCGAGCGGCGAATTGGTGATTTTAGCGTTCATACTGAGAGGGCCAATACTAATAGTCTGTAGGGCACCTCGTGGCTGTTTTTTCGAGGTGCCCTGTTGTTTTGATGAGTCCTGGGGAATTAATCAACCGGCGCGGTGGCGATTTGGGTTGCTACGTCAGCTGAGGTGAGCTGGGGTAAGGAAAAGGGCGCATCCACGGCTTTGAGCAACTGGTAGAGAGGAGCATCAAACTCTAGGGAACCCGTGACAGGGTTTTCGCTGATCGTGAGGCGGGTGCCATCTACGAAAGCTGCGATCGCCCCCTCGCCCCCCAGATCAATACCCATTACCGCTGCATCACTGGGCAAAAATACTCCCGTACAGGCCCAGTCGTCATCGGTGGTTTGGCCCGCCCCCAGGTAGACGAGTTGAGGGGTAGGACTTTTTAAGTCAGGGTCGTAGCCATAGACACCCACGGTAGCTGTGGTGGCATTGCTGCAAATACCCCAGTCTTCGCTGGTTTCTTGAATGTACTTTTGAAAGCGCAGATCCGAGATTTTTTGGCTGAGAGAAGCCGCCGTGTAGCCAGTGGCTTCAGGGTCGGTATTGGGGGTACTCTGTAGCTGAATTAGCTCGGTCAGCGCTTGGGTAATCTCTGCATACTGCGGGCTTTTTTCGGCAATGGGGTCAGCATTGGCAGGGCGGGCCAAGCCAACCAGCACCAGCAGCACCCCAGCAAACAGCAGAAAGCTCAGCGCATTTTTGATAGCACGAATCATGGAACAGTCTCCTTTGTGAAATTGTGAAATGAAACGCCGGGCGAGAAAATCCTTTGGGCCTCAACCCTATCCCCGCCGTAGGGTGAACAGTTTTGCAAAGTGGGCACCGCCCACCAGCGCCTAGCCAGCCCCCGATTATCCTGCTTCAGCGAGCAACCAACCGATAGGCTTCGCTATCCAACAGAATGAACAGACCCAGGCCAATCAGCACCCAGGGGGTCAGGCGATGGCCTACGCGAACCAGGTAGTCTTGAACCAGCGGTTGGCTCACCATCCTCAGAGCCAACCCGTACCAGAGTGGAATCAACAGGGCAAACACCAGCAGGGTTAGCCCCAGCTCTGCCCAGGTTTGGCCCGCAAACAGCGACACGTAGATGCCGATGTTGTCACCACCGTTGGCCAGGGTAAGTCCTGCCACTGTTGCTATCTGGGTACTCAGCAATGGCAGCTTTAGGGAGTTAACGAATTGAACCTTGGCCTTGGCATCAGTCTGTGGCCGCAGTTGGCTGAGGCCGAGGAGGATAGGCACTAGACCCAGTAGGCCGATCCAGGCTTTGGGCAACATTAGCCCGCCGAAAAAACCGGGCAGACTGAGGGCCACCAGGGCAGCAAAGCCCAGATACCGACCCCAGAAAATTTGGCGATAGGAGAATTGGTTGGGCACCTGAGCAAACATCACTATGAGCAGAAAAAAATCGTCCAAATTGGTGGCGAGGAAGGCCATTCCCGCCGGGAGCGCTGTGTGAATCACAAGTTCCAGTGAGGCTTTCATCACCGTGGCAATAGCTATCCATCTATTCTCTGGGACACAGGTACAAACTTACCTAACTCCACCGCGAACGATAACCGAGCCGCCGTCCGCAATAGATAGATCGCGCAGATGCCGATCATCGTAAGGGCCAGTGCTGTCAGTCCCCGATATTCTAGGGTGTGGCTATCGACCAAAATCAGCCCGCCCAAGGCCATCAGCACAAAGGGCACTACCTGAGAGCCGTACCGGGTGAGCAGGGTACCCATAGCCCCCAACGTAGCCAATCGCCAGGCCACCAGGCACCACATCCCCACTAGCCCAAAGAACACTACCAGCGTAAGGCCCAGTTCAAACCCATTGCTGCTGGCAAACATTGGCATATAGATGCCTACATTGTCACCACCGTTGGCCAGGGTAATCGCGGCTACTCCGGTGGTCTGGGGAGATAGCCAGCTCAACCCAGCACTATCTGGCGAGAGTGCATCGTCACAGTCATCGGCCTCCTGGCCCGTTTCGACCACCAACAACTGGCTCATACCAAGGACAATGGGCACTACTCCCAGCAGACCAAGCCAAGGACGTGGAAACAACAACTGGCCGAAAAAGCCCGGCAGGCTAAGGGCCACCAGCGCCGCAAAGCCCAGGTATTGCCCAGCTAAAATGTGACGCTTCCGGAGAGCTCCCCCCACCTGAGAGAAAAACAGCATCAAGATGATGATGTCATCTAAATTAGTGGCGGCAAAGGCCGTAGCAATGCGAATGAGGGTGATTAATAGGTCAGTCATCATCGTCACACCTCTTCCTAAGGACAGACAGACTCAATCAGACAAGCTTCACTTTAAGTTAATTAAATAAATCAATCAAACACTTCTTTTTGTGCATTTGATAAATGGAATTTATGTAATAATTTATCTAAGGATTTTTGCGCGTTTCAAGTATTGCAAAACTGCTGCCATGAAGATTGATCAGCTACGGGTTTTTCTAGCGGTTGCTGAGCATTTACATTTCACTCGCGCTGCCGATGCACTCTATATTACCCAGCCTGCTGTCAGCGCTGCTATTCAAAGCTTAGAAGACCAATATGGCGTCAAGCTTTTTCATCGGATTGGCCGTCATATCGAGTTAACTGATGCAGGGGAACTACTTCAGATTGAGGCCCAGAAAATTCTTGATCAAGTGGAGCTTGCTGCCCAAGGATTACGTGAACTCAATGGCTTGCAACGGGGAGAGTTAAAGATCGGCAGCAGCCTCACTGTAGGCAATTATTGGCTACCTCACAAGATCAGTCAATTTAAGCAGAAGTATCCTGGCATTGATATCAACTGTACCCTAGCCAATGCCGAAGAAATCTTCACCGGAATTGTTAGCGGATCATTTGATCTAGGTTTGGTAACTGGAGAGATCAACCCTACTCAAAGTCAAGCCCTAGCCGTATCTATTATTGGCCAAGATCAGGTCGTTATTGTGGTTGGACAGACTCATCCTTGGTTCGAGCGAGAGCGTATTCTCCTCACCGAACTTATCGATACCGTCTGGATCATGCGAGAAGCTGGATCAGGATCTCGCTATATGTTTGAACAAACTTTACAGAGTTGGGGCGTTGAGCCTAATCGTCTTAACATTGCCCTGATTCTCACCACTAGCGAAATGATTAAGGCTGTCGTTGAAGGGGGGATTGGTGCTGCCGCATTGCCCCGTTCCATTGTCAGATCAGAACTCAAGCTTGGTACTCTCAAAGCACCTCAGGTGGTGGATAACTTTGAGTTGCCAAGGCAAATCTATGAAATGACTCAGCCCGTAATTTTGCTACGCCATCAAAAGCGATTCCGAACTCGAATTTCCAAAGCCTTTGAAGCAATCTTAGTGGAGCCAGAGAGCAGCAATAATTAGACCGGAGAGGAGAAATGAAAGCCAAAATTTAGAATTAAAATTTTAGAATCAAAAATAGTTGCTCACCTGAGCATTATTGCGGTCTTGTATGCCTACTCTCTACTCTCTTATTCCCTCGGCATGCTTGGCGACAAATCATCTAATTCAATGACAGTACTAGTGCCTTGTCCGGTAATCATCGGTAGGTGACCATCCCATTTTTTTAGCGCCTGATACTTCAAAACATCAGGTGTAAGGGTGTCTTGTAAGATTTGATGGGCTTCAGCAGTGCCCCTGGCCAGGTTTATCTCAGTCTCCGCCTGACGCAGTGCTTTTTGAGCTTCAAATTCTGCCTTTTTGGCTTCTTGCACAGCAATTTGCTTAGCTTCTACGGCATCCCGAAACTGCTGGGAAAAGTGAATCGTCGTAAGTGATACATCATCAACAGCCAGATTATAGGGGGCCAGGCGCGATCTCAATCCCACGTCTACCTCAGCTTTTACCTGATCTCGTTGGGTGATTACCTCCTCGGCCGTGTAGTGAGCCATCACGACTTTAATGACCTCTTCGATAGCAGGATTAATAATGGCAGTTACCACCGCTGTTTCATTACCAATCTGCTGAAACACCACGTTGACCCGGTCAGGGAGAATGTGCCAGTTAAGGGCCACATCGCTAAATACGTCCTGCAAATCTTTGGATGAGGCTTCTGTAGGAATCTCCTGCTTTTGCACCCGGGTACTGAGCGTCTCCACCGCATCCACCAGGGGAAGTCAACAATGTGCAATCCCTCTGCCAAAATCTCCTCCTGCACTTGGCCAAAGCGCAGCCACACACCTCGCTCCCCTGGCGGAACCACAATCCAAAACTGGGTGATGAGCGCCAGCCCCATCAGGGCTAGCACAACCCAGACGGCCAGTGTGGTGCCCTGGTTCACGACCAGCATTGGGCAATGGGGACGAGCATCCATATCGCTAGCTTGAGATTCAATATTGACCAAGGGTCGTTCACTCCTTTCACATCACCGCAAACCCTTTTACCGTCGCCGGAGCGGAGAACAGCACGTAGAGCACCCCCATCCCCATCAGCGTCACCACCAGGCTAAAAAGGATGACCCAACGACTATTGGGTTCGTAAGTATTGCCCTCGATCGCATCAAGCACGGCAAAGTAGTGCCAGGTCGAGAGCAGCACAGTGATTAGACCAATACAGCACAGGGCCAGCCCCACTAGCCAACCCTGGCCTGTGCCGGGCACATCTGGCGATACTAGGTAGCGCAGCCGAGCAATCAGCACGCCAAAGCCAATCAGGGCGATCGCCGTGCGCATCCAGGCCAGATAGGTGCGCTCGTTAGCTAGGTGGTCGCGAGTGCGCGAACCCAGCTTTTGGGGAGGCTGAGCCAAGGTTGGCAGGGTTTCAGGGAGATCATCGCTATGGAGATCGGTAGCAGAAGAGCGCTGAGTCATGGCAAGAGCAGAACAGATAGGTGTGCAAACTTAATGAGTGAGACAGCGTCAGCACTGGGCAACCCCCTGCCAGAGATCGTTGGCAATATGCCCAAAGCCGACCTGTTGGGCTAGCCTTCCCTGCCCATCCCCGTATATGGCTAGGCGTCAGTAACTTGAGCCACTACGAAAAGCTGCCAGGAGTGGAGCCGAAGAACTGTTTCATCGACATTATCATCGTCGTCATCGTTGGGTTGAGTTGGGGTACAGGATGCTACCGAGTCGAGGGAACCAGGACTAATAGTTCGTAAAGTTGGCGATGAAAACGCAGTTCCTTTTAGAACGAGAGGGGTTAGGGTACTTGCAATCAGCAACAGTCGAAGCAACATGAGAAGACTCACTCCTAAACCAGCAACATAGCTTTTCTAGAAACCCGCATAGTCTCAGTAAATGGGAGCGTCTACGGCCTCAGCTCACATCAAGGTGGCCTAACCTAGCTATTACTATGGTGCAGACCACCTCAATAAAAATCACGGTACTGTTAGCCAGGAACCAAATTAAGCATTGGGATCTCGGCCAGTGGCTACCGGCAGATCCCCCTGGGCGGAGTATTCCAGCCAGGAGCCTTCATAGAGACGCACCTTGGGGTAACCCAGCACATGCTTCAACACGACATACTGCAATGACGCTTCTCGCCCAGTGCTGCAGGTGACGATGATATCGTCGTTGGGAGTAACTTCCCGGTCAGCTAGTAGCGCCCGAATGTCATCCAGCGCTTTGAGTTGATGAAAGTTGTCTTCACCAATGGTGAAGGTGGGCCAAGGAATATTATTCGCTCCAGGGATGTGGCCATTGCGAATAAACACGTCTTCTTCACCTGCAAACAACGCAGGGGGCCGAGGGTCAATGAAGGTGATGCGGCTACTACGGTCACTCACGATTGACCGTACCTGATCCAACAAAACGCGAATGTCGGCATTATCTTTCAGTCTGAAGTTGCCCCGTTCGTACTGAGGGAATTCCTTCGTCACCGACATCCCGGCATCCTTATAACCCTTGAATCCACCATCCAACACCGACACTCGGCCTGAGTGGCTAGCCCGCTCCAGTAAGTAGGCCACCTGAGTGCTGCCCAAAATATTGTTGCCCTCGGAGTAAATCACCACATGGCTGTTGGCATTAACTCCAGCCTCTTGAAACAGCGACTCGATTTTCTGCTGCTCCCAAAACTGTACCGGCAAACGCCCATTGGGGCCTCGGAAGTTGGTTTCAGCCATATTCACAGCTCCCGGAATATGGCCATTGATGTAGTCCAAAGGATTGATCCGCACATCGAGAATGCGCAGGTTGCCATCACGAGAGTGCTGGGTTACCCACTGAGGGGTCACAAAATCAATTGTCGTTGCCGCTGCTCCAGGCTGCACTAAACCGGGCATAACGGTCATCGCCAGCAGCACCGCCAGGGTCGCTACTAGTCCTAGTTTCCACCGTTTGAGTCGTCGTCGCATGATGTTCTCCATAGGTTGCCAAAGAATCTAAAAGAATGGGACGGAGCAAGGAGCAGCTCAAAGTTAATGATGCTAATTCTACATGAATTGAAAAACATTTGTAATTTATTTGAATTTGATTTTGCTTTAAGCATGGCGCTTAAGCGGTCATAATCGCAACCCTATTGGACTGTCCGTGTGTTAGTCGCCTATGGCAGCGAGGCAGATAGTGTGTTGATTGAACCGCAAGCTTGTTGAGCTTGCCTGCCGCTCAGGTAAAAAAAACTACATTGGTTTCATAATTTTTCCATAAACCAGCCTTTATCTTCGCCTGGTAGCGTCTTCCCTGGTAGCAGAACGTCGCTATGTCCCCTGACGCTTCTGCATGTTTGGTGAACTACCCACGCGAGGCCCCCTATGGCTGGTGAAATCCGCTTTGCAAGCTTTAATGCATCCCTCAATCGCTCCGCTGAGGGCGACCTGATTCGTGACCTCTCTACCCCCGACAACGCCCAGGCCAAAACTGTGGCTGAAATTATTCAGCGCACCAACCCCGATGTGCTGCTGATTAACGAATTTGATTTTGACGACGAGGGCACCGCCGCCGCCCTGTTTCAGCAAAATTACCTGGGTGTTAGCCAGAACGGGGTTGACCCGGTGGAGTATCCCTACGTTTACTTAGCCCCCTCCAATACCGGCATTGCCTCCGGGTTTGACCTGGATAACAACGGTGAAATTGTCACCACCCCCGGTGCCCCTGGCTTTGGCAACGATGCCTTTGGCTTTGGCAACTATCCGGGCCAGTTTGCCATGGTGCTGTACTCCAAATACCCCATCGACACCGAGAACGTCCGCACCTTCCAGAACTTTCTCTGGCGCGATATGCCCGCTGCCCGCCTGCCCGCCGACCCTGAGGATGCCAACGGCGATGGCGACACCGCCAACTGGTTCAGCGAAGAGGAACTGGAGGTGGTGCGCCTGTCCTCCAAGAGCCACTGGGATGTGCCAATTTTGGTGGACGGCGAAAACCGTTCACGTGCTGGTTAGCCACCCCACGCCGCCCGTGTTCGACGGGCCAGAAAATCGCAACGGCCTGCGCAACTTTGATGAGATTCGCTTCTGGGCTGACTACATCAACGGAGCCGACTATATCTACGACGACCAGGGCAGTTTCGGTGGACTGGCCGCCGGTAGCCGCTTTGTGATCATGGGCGACCAGAACTCCGACCCCTTCGATGGCGACAGCGTCCCCGGTGCCATTCAGCAGTTGCTGGATGACCCCCTGGTTAACACCGCCGTTACCCCTGGTGCCGAGGGCGGTACCGATGCCGCACAGCGCCAGGGCAGCAACACCTCACCCACCTCAGCGATCCCTTCTTTGACACCGCCGACTTTGGCGAAGCCGAGTTTGGCGGCCCCGGCAACCTGCGGGTAGACTATGTGCTGCCCTCCCAAAATTTGGCCATTCAAGCCGCCGCCGTCTTTTGGCCCAGGGCCGATGACGAAAACTTTGACCTGGTGGGCGACTTTCCCTTTCCCAGTTCTGACCACCGCCTGCTCTATGCCGATGTCACCCTAGAGCGTGCCGGGGCCAGCCAGAATCGCCAGGCCGTGAGCGATTATGAGTTTTTGGGAGAAGTCACTATTCCCACCGGCACCCGTTTGAGAGTACCGAAATCGGCGGTTTGTCTGGCCTGGTCTACGACCCCTCCCGTAGCGTGTACTACGCCATTGCGGATGATCGCAGCCCCGCCGCCCGCTTCTACACTCTGGGTATTGACCTCAGCGATGGCGAGTTGAACGAGGGCGATGTGGCCTTCCAGGCCGTCACCCAACTGCTGGATGCCAATGGCCAACCCTTCGCCGATGGCAGCCTCGACCCCGAAGGCATTGCCCTGACTGGCACGGGCACCCTCTACATTTCCTCCGAGGGGGATGCCAATAACCTGGTTGACCCCTTTGTGCGGCAATTTTCCCTCCAAAACGGCCAGCAGATTAGCGAACTGCCCATCCCCGCCAAGTACCTGCCCACGGCCGATCGCTCCACCGGCATTCGCAACAACGCCGCCTTCGAGAGCCTCACCCTCAGCCCCGACCAGCGCTTTCTTTACACCGCTACGGAAAACGCGCTGTTCCAGGATGGCCCCGCCGCCAGTCTGGAAACCGGCAGCCTCAGCCGCATCCTCAAGTTCGACCTCAGCACGGGCCAACCCGTAGCCGAAACCGTGTACGAAGTAGAGGCCGTGCCCAACGAGCCGGTGCCCGCCGATGGCTTCGCCACCAACGGTTTAGTGGAACTACTGGCGCTGGACAACAACGGTACCTTTTTGGCCCTGGAACGGGCCTTTTCTGCTGGGGTGGGCAACACTGTGAAGCTCTACCAGGTGAATGCCCAGGGGGCGTTGGATGTGTTCCGTATCGCCTCTCTATTCCGCGACGAGCCGGTGGAGGTGGATGACGAAATCCTTGACCCGGCTCCCTTTGAGGTCGATCCCACCGTCACTAAGACGGAACTGCTGGATTTTGCCGACCTCGGCATTACCCCTGACAACCTGGAGGGCATTGCCCTGGGGCCGGTGCTGCCGGATGGGCGTCAGTCTCTGATTGTGGTCAGCGACAACAACTTTAGCGCCACCCAAACCACCCAATTTCTGGCCCTGGCGCTGGAGTTTCAGACCATTCCCGCCGCCCTGCCGGTACTGGAAACCGCCTACACCGTAGACGATGCTCTGGAGTTTGACCCGCTTAACATTCTGCTGGTCAACGACGATGGCTTTGAGGCCGAGGGCATTGAGGTGATGTACAACGCCCTGCTGGCGGCGGGCCACACCGTTACCCTGGTCGCACCTAAGCAGGAGCAGAGTGGTCGGGGCACGTTGATCAACGTCGAAAGCATCTTCCAACCCACGGAGGTGGTGGAGTTTGCGCCGGGGCAATGGTACGTGGATGGCAGCCCGGTGCTGACCACCCTGGCTGCCCTGGACTTCATCCTTGATGGCGAAGCGCCGGATTTAGTCATCTCTGGCATCAACGAAGGGGAAAATGTCGGCGCTAACATTGCGATTAGCTCTGGTACGGTGAGTGCCGCGTCAACGGCGATTCAGCGGGGCATTCCCGCCATTGCCGTCAGTGCGGCTACCCAGCGCGACGAGAATTTCCAGATTGACGAAGAAGCTCTGACCGCCGCCTACGACCTCAGCGCCGAAACCGTCGTGGATCTGGTCGAGCAACTGCAACGCACCTACGGGGAAGACCTGCTGCCGGAGGGCGTGGGCCTCAACGTTAACATCCCCGCTGTGGTGGAGGCGGTGGAAGGCATTGCCCTCACCCGGTTGGATGAAACCGGCACCTTTGACCTGTTTGTGGATCACATTGCGCCGGGGGTAGCGGGGCTGCTGTTTGCGCCGGGGCAACCCTTGACCCCAGACGCCATTACCGTGGCCGACTCTGAGGGCCAGAACTTCCTGGCCAATTTCATTACCGTTAGCGCCATCGATGGCGACTGGACGGCCAGCAACAACACCCGCGTACAGTTGCAGAACCGCATCGCCGCCGCCCCTGAAAATCCCACCGCTACGTCCCTCACCATTCTGCTGACCAACGACGACGGCTTTGATGCTGAGGGCATTGAGGCCGCCTACGAGGCGCTGACGGAGGCGGGCCACACCGTCATTCTGGTTGGCCCCAAGGAACAGCAGAGCGGCACCGGCACGGCTCTGGATGTGGATAAAATTCTGCAACCCCTGGAGATTGTCAACGTTGAAGGCAACAAATGGTTTGTGGATGCCGGGGTGCGTACCACCACCTGGGCCGGCCTGGACTCGGTGCTGCGGGGCGAGCGGCCTGACCTGGTGATTTCCGGTATTAACGAGGGCGAAAATATTGGCCCCGGCGGTGCGGTGTCCTCCGGTACCGTCAGCGCGGCAGTAACGGCGCTGCTGCGGGATGTGCCCGCCATGGCCATCAGCGCCGGGGTGGATTTCACCGATGAGAGCGGTGCGGCGACCCGCGCTGCCTACCACGCCGGGGCCGATTACCTGGTGACGCTGATTGCCCAACTCCAGGCCACCCAGGGCGACGAGGCCGACCTTCTCCCAGCCGGGATTGGTCTCAACATCAACGTACCGGCCCGCTTCCCAGAGGGAATAGACGGCATCCAGGGAACCGCCTTCACCAACTACGATGGCGTGGATCCCTTCATCATTGACTTTGGCCCGATTTCGGATACGGCGGCGGGGCTGCGGTTTGCGCCCTTTGACCTGCCCGCAGGCGAACCCGTGGACCCGACCTCCGAAGGCGGCCAGTTCCTCTCCGGCTTCATCACCGTGACGCCGCTGGATGGCGACTGGAGTGCCCCGGCGCTGGAGCGGGAATTGGTGGATCAACTCCTCACCGCCCCTGAGCCAGAGCTGACTGGCGACTCCGACGACCCGGCGATTTGGGTGCATCCCACTCGACCCGGCTAAGAGCGTGGTGTTTGGGACGCTGAAGGATGGTGGCCTGGTCAGCTTTGACCTGGCGGGCAATATTCTGGAAACCTTTCGCCCTGCTGACTTTGGCGATATTCGCTACAACAACGTGGATGTGGTTTACGGCTTTGAGGTTGGCGATCAGACGGTGGATTTGGCGGTGCTGAGCGATCGCGAAAACGACACCCTGGCCATCCTCGCCATTGACCCCGACAGCGGCACCATTACCGATGTCACCTCCCCCGACATCCCCGCCACCATCTTTGGAGTAGACGATGGTGAGGCCACCGCCTATGGCCTGGCCACCTACACCAGCCCGGTGACCGGCAAGTCCTACGCCTTTGTCACCCAGGCCGATGGCAACCTGGTGGCCCAGCTTGAGCTAATTCCCCAGGCCGGAGCAACGGATGCCTTTGCGGTCACCGCTGAGGTGGTTCGCACCATTGAACTACCGGTGCCCACTGGCGACCCGGTCGATTCCCAATCCGAAGGGCTGGTAATTGACCAGGAACTGGGGCTGCTCTACGTGGCGCTGGAAAACGAGGTGGGCATTCTGCGTTTCTCGGCGGAGCCGGACGGCGGCAACGACTTTACCCTGGTGCAACCCATCGATCGCGACGGTCTGGTACCTGACATTGAAGGGCTGAGCATTTACTACGGGGCCAACGGCAGCGGCTACCTGCTGGTCAACAGCCAGGGCGACTCCTCCTACGCGGTGTTTACCCGCGACGGCACGAATGAGTACCTGGGTAACTTTGTGGTGGGGGCCAACGGCGATATTGACCAGGTGAACGAGTCCGACGGGCTGGACGTGATCAACGTGCCGCTCGGCCCCAGCTTCCCCAACGGCCTGCTGATGCTGCAAGACGGTGCCAACGACCCGCAAAACCCCGTCCAGGATGACGAGCAGTTGGAAAACAACAGCACCAACTTCAAGTTCGTACCCTGGGATTCCGTGGCCAACGCCTTCCCCAATCCCTTACAAATCGACCCCACCAGCTTCGACCCGCGCAATCCCCAGGTGTTCTCCCTGGTTAACGGAGTGGGTAGCGGGGATGTGAGTCAGGATGCCGTGGTGCTCTGGGCGCGCAGCACCTTCCTGGGCGATGTCACCTTTGAGTACGCCACCGACAGTAGCTTCAGCGCCATCCTCGGCACCGCCACCGCTACGGTGACGGACATCAACCAGCCAGTGAAGGTGGATATCGACGGGCTGGAGGCTGGCACTGAGTATGTCTACCGCGTCACCGATGCGGCAGGGGATACGGAAACCGGGCGCTTTGTCACCGCTGCTTCCCTGGGTGAAAGCACCGGCCTCACCTTTGGCATCGCGGGCGACTGGCAGCAGGCACCGCCGTACCCCATCCTCACCAGTGCCGCCGAGCGCAACCTCGACTTCTTGGTGAAGCTGGGCGATACCATCTACGCCGACCTGGAAACCCCCGCCACCCCCGGCGTTAGCCAGGCCCGCACCCTGGAGCAGTTCCGCGCTAAGCACAGCGAAGTGCTCAGCCCCCGCCTCGGCCTCAGCGCCACGGCGGATTTGTACAAGACCACTTCTATCTTCGCCACCATCGACGACCATGAAATTGTCGATAACTTTGCTGGTGGGGCCGCCCCTGGGGAATCGCCCGATGCGCCGGATATCGGCTCTTCCCCCGACCCGCTGTTTACCGACGATGTACCCTTCGTCAACGAAACCCAGGCCTACAAAGACGCGCTGCAAGCCTATCAGGAGTATCACCCGATCCAAAATCGGGTCTACGATACCCCCGACGACCCCCCGCACCGACGGCAAGCCCCAACTCTACCGGGGCGCAGAGCTTTGGTAGCGATGCTGCTCTGGTGGTGCTGGATAG
>JAAUUR010000090.1 GCA_012031045.1 Leptolyngbyaceae cyanobacterium SM2_5_2 | reverse complement strand
TCCACATCAGACCAAAGATCACCAACGCCAGCCATAGCAGCGCCAAGAGGCCCAAACCAATGGCTTGGGGCTGGCCACCCGTCCCCTGTTCAACTCGGATTTTGACCCGCCATTGCCACAGAAAAAAGGCCGCTACAGCCAAGGCAAGGGTGGCAAAAATGCCAAAGAGAGCCAGCCCCGCACTACCTGGCCAGGGCAAATAGATACCCCGGTTATTGAGATACAGCAAACCCAGGACATCAATTTGCTCTGCCGGTTGGGGCAGCGTGCCGTAGATAGCAAAGTACCAGAAAAAAGAGCTGTAGCAATAGCGGAATATTCTGGACTAACCCCACATAAAACCGGCTCAGCTTCTGCACCAGCCAGTTTCTAGAAAAGCTAGCAATCCCCGCCGCGGTGCCCAGAAGGGTCGTGAGAAAAATACCGGCGGCGATCAGAGTCAAGGTATTACTCAGGCCCACCATCAACGCCCGCCAGTAGGGGTCGTTAGGGAGATACTCAATGGCACTTTCGCCGATACTAAAACCTGCCGGGTTCCGCAAAAAGCCAAAACCAAAGGTTTTGTTTTGTTGCAACAGGTTGCGGCTGAAGTTGCCAACGAAAAAGCTAGCCAGGGCAAGAACGATGAGCAACGTAATCACCTGGAAAGCAATTTTCCAGAAGCGCTCGTCTCGCAGCATAGCCTTCAGGTCAAACGGCCTGCTGCCACTGTCGTGGGCCATCTAGGTCACCTGTGATTGATATCGTGATTGGGCTGTAAGCAAAATAATCTAAGAGGGATGTCAAGAAAAGTTTAATTTGTTACAAGCCTTTATGAAAAAAAGGCGCAGCTGGGCTGCGCCTTCGGCGGGTTATGCAGACGTTAGGCCATGGTTGGGGAAAATTTCCCCCTGGTAGTTTCCTAGTGGTGAGCATGGCCCACGACACAACGCCTAAAGCGGCTATAACTCTGGAATCTGCTTGCCTGGAAATCAGGCTAAGCCCCAGATTACCCTAACGGAAAGGAGGCGCATACATTAGCCCACCCTCAGTCCAGAGGGCGTTTTGGCCCCGTTCTAGCTCGAACTGAGAGCCCGCACCAACGTTGCGGTCAAAGATCTCACCGTAGTTGCCGACGCTTTGAATGACCGTGACCATGAAGTCATTGTTGAGGCCCATATCTGTACCGAGGGTACCTTCTTCCCCTAGGAAACGAGCGATGTTGGGATCATCACCGCCCTTAAAGGTTTCGATGTTCTCAGCGGTGATGCCAAACTCTTCGGCCTGAATCAGGCCATAGGTGACCCACTTGACCACGTCATACCAGGCCGAGTCGTTGTTGACTGTTACTGGCCCCAGGGGTTCCTTAGACATGGTAACTTCCAGCAACGTATGCTCATCGGGGTTAGGCAGGGTGCTGCGACGGGCCACCAGCTGAGATTTATCCGAGGTCATCCCTTCACAACGGCCTTCGTTGTAGGCAGCGTAGGCGGCGTCAGCATCCTGGAAGACCACCGGCTCAAAATCAACTCCTAACTTCCGCATTTGGTCAGTCAGGTTCAGCTCAGTGGTGGTACCCGTTTCCACACAGATGGCCTTACCGCCAAAGTCTTCTAGACCGTCAATGCCGCTATCCACGCGCACCATCATGCCCTGACCATCAAAGAAGGTGGTAGGGGCAAATTCCAAACCTACCTGGGTATCGCGGCTGATTGTCCAGGTAGTGTTGCGAGACAGCATATCCACCTCACCCCCGGCTAGCGCCGTGAAACGCTCGGTAGAATCTAACCGGCGATATTCCACCGCTTCGGGATCACCCAGAACAGCGGCGGCTACCGCCTTACAGATATCAACATCCAAACCGGAATAGGTACCGGTTTCATCCACAAAGCTAAAGCCAGGGATGCCACCATCTACTCCGCAGATTAGTTGCCCTCGCTCTTTTACAACATCTAGACGGCTGCCACCCGCCGCTGGGGCGGTGGCTTCATCACCATCTGGCGTTGTTGCCGTATTAGTCGTCGCTGTGCCCCCACCACAGGCGGTTAGAGCTAGCCCTAGCGCAACCGCCAGCAAACCCAACTTACGCATACCAGTACACCTCACTCACAAAATTTCTTACAAAATACTAAGCCAAGCCTGAAGAGCGTTGAACAAACTCAACATTCCAACGGTTTGGATTTCGATTTTGTATCAGAGATAACAATACACCTGACCAGCACTAGAGCGCTAGGTCTACCACCATCAACTCCGCCTGCTAGCCAAGAGGTCTAAAACTGAGTGCTGACGGGGATTTAACGGAGGATCATAGGGGTCAAGATCAGGGAACGACAGGCCCTGAATCCTGGCTAGTGTGCCACCCAATCTACGAGATGCCTAATTTTTAGTCTTGACGCTGCACTAGCCGCCCTGGGCCAAGTCACGA
Source organism: Leptolyngbyaceae cyanobacterium SM2_5_2 (assembly GCA_012031045.1). Classification (GTDB taxonomy): domain Bacteria; phylum Cyanobacteriota; class Cyanobacteriia; order Phormidesmidales; family Phormidesmidaceae; genus Nodosilinea. The sequence continues at coordinate 11,128 of JAAUUR010000090.1, read as the reverse complement.
ATCAGCGGCAGCTTAGTGCGAATGTAGCGACTTAGCTGATCGGTTTCGTCTTGGTTAATGGGCTGTTGTACCGTAAATTGCTCAAGCAACCAGTGCACTAGGCCATTGTCATCCATTGCCAACAGCTGACTGCTCTGGGAGCGATCAACCAAAGACCACAAGTGACGCAGAAGCTGAGGGTTCATAGTGGCACTTAATAATTTCTTTAGATTTATACTAGTGCACTCGCCTCAGGCTGTACAGACAGCTGATGTGATTATTTATGTTTCTGGCTATGGCTTAACTCAATGATCAAACACGACGGGAAGATGCTCAGAGCGCCTCACTCAACCCCTGGACCCAGTCTTGCCCCAGCTGAATCGTAATATCAGAGTCGAGAGCGCCGGTACTTTCTACCCGGGCTTCGCCAATTCCCAGGAAACGCTGCACCATCTCAGCGGTAGCCATGTCGCCGCGTTGGGCCACAATCCGACTAATGGGGAGAGGCGCATTGAGGGTTTCGCCCATGTAAATGTTGGTGTAGCCACTGTCGCCCAGGGCTTTAACCAGAGCTTGCACGGCCACCGGATCACCCATGCTGTCTTGAATGGCCACCCGTACCTGGCTGGGATCGGTGTTGATAGCGACCTGCTGGGTGCCAAAGCCGAAGTATTGATCGATCAGGCCGTCAATAGCGCCATAGTCAGGTAGCCAATAGCTCAGGGAGAAGTCCTGGGGATTGCTAAACGTGCCGGGCAACATCAGCATTTGGACGTTGGAGCGGTTGACCTGGGTAGCATAGCCCACCAGCGCCAGCAGTTCTTCCACCGATAGGTTAGTGTCAACATTGGCTTGAATCACCGATAGGATTTTGGGCATCCGGGCAATGGTCGCCGGATTCAGGGTTTGCTCGGCTACCGCCCGCATAAACATCTGTTGCCGTTGAATACGGCCAATGTCACCCTGGGAGTCGTAGCGAAACCGCAGGAATTGTAGAGCCTGACTACCGTTCAGCGTTTGTTCCCCGGCCTTGAGGTCGATGTAGAGGTGCTGACTTTCATCGGTATATTTCATATCCTGGGGCACGGTGACAGTGACACCGCCCAGAGCATCAATCAGTTTTTCGACCCCCTGCACGTTGATGCGCACGTAGCGATCAATGGCTACTCCGCCCAGCAAGTCGCTGACTGATTCAGCCGTTAGAGCCGGGCCACCGTCGCGGTTAGCCTCATTCAGCTTGGTCAGCCGACCTTGTACATAGGTGCGGGTGTCCCGTGGTAAGGAGAGTACGACCAACTGCTCAGTTTGGGGGTTAAACCGGATCAGCAGCATCGAGTCAGACAGACCATCAAAGGAATTGACCAGGGCGTGATAGCCCACATCCTGCAATTCGGGGGGAACCGTTTCAACATCGGAGGTGAGCACCTTGATGCCCAGCACCAGGATATTAACAGGACGGGTTAGGCGAGGCAGGCGCAGGTTTCCTCCCGTAGAGATGGGGTCGCCCTGACCAAAAACGCTGGCATCGTCAGAGGCCATCTGCTGCTGCAGAGGAGTAGCCGTTAACGACATGGCCAGTAACGCCCCAGCGGTGGCCGATACTGTGGCGACCCCGGCCAAGGCAATACCTAGCCCCACCAGCCGGGGCAACCGCCAGCGAGGGTTTTGGGTAGACCTAGCTTTGGCCTTACCAGGCTTTGACCAGGTGGCCGGTACCTGAGGATGAGTGGGTACCTTATAGCCCTTGGATTGGTTGGGTTTGCGGGAAGACACTAGCGACCTTACTCTCTAACAGCATTGGAAATCAGCGAATTATAGGTCATTTTTTTGACTTTAATCTACGTTTCAAAGGGTTTAACCGAGCCGAGTCCAAATCCCCCTTCAGAGGTAGCCAAGGGGATGCTGGGCAAGACTTGGCTGGCGCACTAAACCGCATGACAGCCCACTAGATACCAGTGTACTACCTCGATAACGTCAATGAAGTCCATTCAGTGACCTAACGGTTAGCCGCATGGTACCAGCAATTTTTCAAATCGAATCACTACGGCCAGTCGAACCACTGAATCCAGGGGCATCTGGTTTAGGGGAGGCGATCGCTCAGGCGACTAAACCCCGGTAGCCTGACTGATCGCCCCTGAAGCAGGCGCACCATCAGCACCAGGTTGGTGAGGGTATAGCCCGTCGTCACCAAGGTGTTGGTAATTAACAACCGTAGAGATAGCCCTGGAGACAGGTGGCTACCCGCACTCAGCAAGGTATAGATCATTAACCAACTCAAGGCCAGCGTCACCACCAACCGGCTAACGGCTTGCTCCTGGCGGCTACCTTGCTTTTGCCAGAGGCTATAGGCCGCTGGCACCACGCCAAACACTGGGACGAGATAAATCATTAACTTCAAGCGTTCCAGGGTGTCACCAGCCGGTGAAGTCAGTTGTTTCATAGCTCTTCATCCACAGCAAGTTCTTGGGTAAACCAAACATAGAGCGCATAGCCCATTTGCACCAGCAACAGGGCCATCAGCATGAGTTGCAGGGTAATCACATTAACACCATTGCCCAGGCTACCCAACAGGCAGGCAACCAAACCAGCCCCTAGCTTGAGCCCCGGGCTGAGGCGGGGGTGGGTGGGCTCATCGGCTGCTGCGGCCAGGGTTAATTCCAGGCATCCCATGACAATTAAGGACATGCCGACCGATAGCCCAATCAGCAGGCTCACGTTGCCCGACAAACGGCGGTCAGGGTCAACAATCACATTCAAAATACCGGCTCCGGTCGCCGCAATGGAGATGACTAAGGGCAGGTGTAAATACCCCCAGGCAAAGGCCCACACCGTTTGGGGCTTGGGCGAACGGCGGTTAATAAAGTCAAAATAAATCCACCAGATGCCAAAGGCTAGAGCTAGCCCTAAAATACCGGTAAGGGCCGTGAATAGGGTTACGGTCTCCTGGGCCGCTAGCCCCTGAACCGTGCCAACTACAGACTCTCCCAAAACAATAATTACAAACAGCCCAAAGCGCTCTGGCAGTTTAGAAGCGCTGAAGCGGGGTAACTGCCTTTGTAGGCGCAGGGTAAACATCGGGGTCAGGATATCCACCAAAAGCCCCAACCCCCACAGCCAAAACCGCAATGGCGGGCCACAAACACCGAGGCCACAAATAGCAAAATCGACAGGCTAAACCCTGCCACAAACCAGCGAGCCGTAGGCCGAAAGCGGCGATCACAACGTCCCCCTTGCCACCATAGGTAGGTAATAATCAACCGGGCCAAGGCATAGCTGAGGGCAAACTCCACAGCGGTTTTACTGAGCGCATAGTGGGCAAAGACGGCCAACCCAGCGATGGGGATCATTTGCAGGAAAGTAAACAAGCGATTTTCAAACCCTTCGGTCTCAAAGCGCTCGTTGTAGTAGGTGGCGCCAATCCAAACCCACCAAACCGGCAGAAACAGAAACACAAACGCCCCAACGCCTGCCCAGGAGATGTTCTCCGCCAGGCTGTGGGCTAGCTCTGCAATCACCACCACAAAAAACAGGTCAAAAAAAAGCTCCAGCCAGGTAACTCGCCGCTCGTGGGTTTGCTCCTCGTCGGTTCTAAGGGTAGGGTGTTGCCACCAAACCCGCTTGGCCATGCTGCCCCCTTTGGGCTGAATAGTTTGCGTTGAATAGGTTGACTCTCCGGCTTAGGGACGAAGCCCTGAGCCGCAGGGTATAGCCTGAGCCCCAACTGTGACGCCTGGACTCAGCCAATCGCTCTACATTTTCGCGTTGGTGAGGGCTGAATGCAAACTATCAAAAATGCGGTGGGCCATGTCTAGCTTTGAGCATGGGGGGATCAGCACTTTCTGGCCATCCCGATGCAGCAGGATCGCCTGGTTAGTATCCGCACCAAAGCCGCTGCCCTCAACATCCACAGGGTTGGCCACGATGGCGTCTAACCCCTTACGATGCAATTTTTCCAGAGCTGGGGGGAGGATGTCTCCCGTCTGGGCAGCAAACCCAATCAGCGTTTGATCGGGCTGTCGCCGCTGGGCCAGGTCGGCCACGATATCGGGCACTGGTTCCAGGGGCAACGCCTGGGGCAGTTCGGCCTTGGCTAGTTTTGTCGGAGAGGGCTGGGTTGGGCGGACATCGGCCACCGCCGCCGCCATGATCACCCAATCAGCCTGGGGTAGGTGGGTGATCATGGCGCGATGCATCTCGGCGGCGGTGGTAACGGGGATCGCCTGCATATCGCCCAATCGCGCCTGCAGAGCTGGCTCCATTGGCCCGTGGACAAGGGTAACCTTGGCACCGCGATGCAGCGCCGCCTGAGCCAGAGCCACCCCCATTTTGCCGCTGGCCGGATTGCCGATAAAGCGCACCGGGTCAAGGTATTCGCGGGTGCTGCCCGTGCTGATTAACACGTGCCGACCGGCTAAATCCCGCTGTCCCCCGGTGTGCAGCAGGGAGTAAATATAGGGCAGGATATCATCGGGTTCGGCCATGCGCCCGGTGCCCACGCGATCGCAGGCCAGCACACCGCTGCCCGGCCCGACGCTGTGAAACCGAGGATCTTGCAGCACCATCTGCCAGTTGCGCTGCACGGCTCTCTGCTGCCACATATCGGTATTCATGGCGGGCGCTAGCAGCACTGGGCAGGTCGAGGCTAGAACCGTATTGGTCAGCAGATTATCGGCCAGCCCGTGGGCCAGTTTGCCCAGGGTATTGGCGCTTAACGGTGCAATAACGAGTAATTCAGCCCATTCTCCCAGTTCAATATGGAGGGGCCGACCGTAGGCTGGATCCCAAAACGTCTGGTCGGTATAGGCGGTGTGCCGAGCCAACGTGGCCACCGTTAGGGCAGGAATAAACGCCTGCCCCTGGGCCGTCAAAATTGGACGTACGACTAGGCCAGCCTTCGCCAGTTCAGAAATAACCGAACAGGTTTTGTAGGCCGCAATTCCCCCACTCAGGCCGACTACAACCCGGCGAGATGAGGATGCTAGAGTAGCCTCGGCCATCGCCTAGGACTCGTCGTAGGGTTCCAGATCTAACAGATAAACGTAGGATTCTACCAGTTCTGGCCGCTGAAAAGCCAAGGCCCTCAACAAGTGCCAGTCCTGCAATCCTTCAAAGGCATTGTCGTAGGCATCGGCCTCCAGACGACGGGCCAGTTCCTCGACAGTATCTGGTGTCATTTCTGAAACCGCTTGGCGCGAAACATGTAGGCTAAGCATGATCTATTTCCCCCTTGGCGATAGCCACACCCCCGCTCTTTTCATCCCAGCGTGAATTTGCGGAAATGTCGCTCACTCTTTTTAGAATAAGGTTAAGGCAAGGTATACTACCGACCTTGCCTCAAATCTTCGCAAAATTCAGATATTAAGCCCATGGCCAGGGGCGAAATTTCATGACCCATCTGGATCTCGTGGAAGATGACGGGTTGGCCGCTCTTTTCTAGAGCCGTCTTAGCGGCATGGGCGTAGTCAATGGGTACCACTGGGTCAAAGGAACCGTGCACCATAGCCAGCGGTCGGGGTTGCTTTGGCGCAGCCACGGCTCCGTGCCGGTAGCCGCTTAGGCAAATTTGCCCAGCTAGGGGCAACTCCCAGCCCACATCCAGCGTCATGGCGCCCCCTTGAGAAAACCCGGCCAGCACGGTACGTTCCAGGGGAATTTGGGTTTCCTGGACAAGCGCCAACAGCCAAGCTATCAACGTTTGACGGCTAGCCTTGAGGTCGGCTTGCGGCTGGAAATCGTAGGGTCGTCGAAAATCCCATCCTGCCGGAAAAGCGTACCACATGCGCCCGCCCGGTACCTGGGGGTGAGGCAGCGGCGCATCGGGAAAGATCATGGCGAACTGAGGCAATTGCAAATAGGGCGCTAACCCCACCAGATCTGCGGCATTGGCCCCCCAGCCGTGCAGAGCAACCAGTTGCCAGTGCTCCGCTGTGTCATCCTTAGCTGGATACATCAGAGCTTGTAGTGTCAATGCAACCTCCACAGCAGCACCTGCCTATTTAGCCATCTAGTCGGCCATTCATTCCAACCGCACCGCTAAGCCTTAGCTACTTTAACCTGAGCTTGCACCCAAGCGATGTCTTCCGCCGTCAGGGCTGGCGGTGGTGGCGGCTGGCCATAGTCCAGGGAAAGGTCATAGGCGGCTTCATCGTAAATCTGAGTAAGCGCCTGCTGCAAATCCAGAGGCACATCCTGATCAGCGGGTTGCAGTGGTACTGGCACCACTGGAAGCGGTGTAGCTAGTTCTAGCGGCCATAAATCCATCTGCTGGGCCTGGGCGCGGGTGAGGGCAACGCAGTAGGGAACGTTCGGCAGGCGGGGTTGAGCAAAGGGCCGAGTACCCCGGCGCAGCAAATCCAGCTCCAGCAGGTGAACCCCGGCTTTGTAGAGGCGCTGGCGTTTTTGGCGATAGGTGGTTAATCCGGGCTCTCGTTTGTTCACTGGCGAGAGGATTTCGATGCTGGTAATCAGCCGATTTTGGGCCGTATCTCGAATTTCCACGCTGGTTAGGCGCACCGTTAACGGCTGTACCACCGGCAAAGCCAGCCCGGGTGGGGTAATAGTTGACGTATTTTGATGGCGGGGCGGCGGCGGTGGTTGGCGACGAGCGACCTCTAACACCTCCACATCGGGATAAAGAATCCCAATTTCTCCGGTTGGGTCAATATCTTGGGCCAGAAAAACATCTAACCGGGCCGTATAGTTGGGGCGCAGGAGCGGCGTTAGCTGCTGACGAATTTTGTTCGCCAGGGCGCTGTGCACATCGGGCCACAAATATCCTTCAAGATAAGGATCCATACCTGGGAAGGGGGAGGGCATAACAAGCGCCACGTAGCAAGCAATAGGGAGGAGGGGGGGAGGGGGAAGGGGAGGTAGGGCGTACAGGGTCAGTGTAACGGTTCTAGTCTGCTGGTAGATCGAGTTCTAGGTCTTTGACCAAAATCGCCTCAATGGCATCGGGAGGTAGGGGCTTAGAGAATAAGTAGCCCTGTCCCGATTCACAGCGCAGGGCTTTGAGCTGGGCATAGTGGCGCTGGGTTTCTACCCCTTCGGCTACTACGTCGAGGCCCAGATTCCAGGCCAGACGCACTACAGATTGCAAAATTTCCAGCTTTTCGTAGTCCTGGTCGGCGTTGTCAATGAAGGAGCGATCAATTTTAAGACTGTCGAAGGGGAAGCGGTGCAGGTAGCTGAGGGACGAGTAGCCTGTACCAAAATCATCCACGGCCAGGCGAATGCCCATCGCCCGCAGTTGTTCCAGCACATCAATAATGGATTCGGAATGATCAATCAGCACCCCTTCGGTGATTTCAAGCTTTAGACGGCGTGGGTCGAAGCCGGTTTGGGCCAGGGTTTTACTGACTCGCTGTACCAAATTTTTTTGGGAAAACTGCTTGCTTGACATATTGACGCTCACCGTAAAGTGAGCCGTGTCTGGATAGGCCTGGGTCCAAACCTGCATCTGGCGGCAGGCTTCCTCCAGCACCCACCAGCCCAGGGGAATAATCAACCCCGTGGCCTCAGCGGTGCCAATAAACTCTCCCGGCATCAGTAAGCCCCGGTCTGGGTGCTGCCAGCGCACCAGCGCCTCAAAGCCAATAATGGCCTGCGTACTAATGGTGACAATAGGCTGATAGTGAAGCCGCAGTTCCCCATTATCGAGGGCTCGCCGTAGCTCCATTTCAGCCTGCAACCGCTGACTTTGCTGCACCTGGAGGGAGCTATCAAACACAAACCAGTGACGATCTGGAATGGCTTTAACCTGGTACATTGCGGTATCCGCATCGCAGAGCCAGTCCTCAGCATGACCATAGTGACGGGCACCTAACGCAATGCCAATACAGGCATCAATGTAAATTTCATGCTGCTGCAGTTGAAAGGGCTGGGCGATAATGGCCTGTAGGCATTCTGCCATGGCAATAGCGTCATCCTGACTGGTGATGTGTTCCATCAAAACAGCAAACTCATCTCCCCCCAGCCGGGCAACCAGGCTGGTTTCTGGCTGTATCTGATGCTGTAGCCGTTCGCCCAATTGGCTCAGTAGCTCATTGCCAACCTGATGGCCCAAATTATCGTTAACGTCCTTAAAGCGATCTAAATCGATGAACAACAGCGCCATGGAGTCAGCGGGTTGGGCCTGGGCCAACCCGGCGTTAACCCTGGCAATAAAAGCATTGCGGTTGGCCAGGCCGGTTAGCTCATCGAGAAAGGCCTGGCGCTGGAGTCGTGTTTCTTCCTGTTTGAAGACCGTAACATCGCGAATGGAGAGGATGCCAGCGGCCTTGATGCTACCGGTGCAGGGACCGCCGCTAAGGGCAATCCAGCGCTTTTTTGAAGAGTCATTCTGGATTAAGACAAATTCCTCATTGTTAAGGGTCGCCCCAGCCACAATTCGCTGGAGGGGCAGTTGCTCAGCACTGAGAGGACTATGGTAACGGTCTAGCACTCGGTGAGTCGATGTTGCATCTACCTGCCACAGGCTGGGGAAATACCCTGCCAGGATTTGAGTCGCCTGTTGATTGCACAGCAGCGGTTGACCGTGTTGATCAATCACCACAATGGCATCGGGCAAGTCATCCAACCCGGTGATACTGAGCGGCGGCTGGAGGCTGGCGAAGTTAAGCATGGCGGTAGTTTACTCCCAGAAAAAGGGGCCAGGGTGAGGGGCGTCGCAGCGATTTGAAGAGCCGGAGAAGTGACCATGACCCATCAACCCTGCCGAAACCTTGGATAGTTAGCGACGGATAGTACCCTAGCTTGCCCAAAAGCCAGGGGCTTTGCCTCCATGCCAGGAGGTGGGGCTCCAAAACGGCCGCCTGGACTGGGTATCTCATCAACACAGCACCACTGCCCTGACCGCCGCGAGATCAGCCGTGCTTTGGGCCAACTAAAGCCCAAAATAGCGCCCTAGGGTTGTCCCCTATCTTGACCAGAGACAAATTACGTGGTTGAAGCCACACCAAGCAGGGCAATAAGCGAATACACTGGGGTTGGTGCAGCGTAAAATGAGTCAGCAACACTACCCCAGAGGGTCTTGACTACGCAACTTAATGTGGCAACGGGCCCAATCTCAACCTAACCAAGATTAGCCAGGCTGGATGGAGCAAACATTACTGGGTGGGCGTTATCAAGTCATTCGGCGGCTAGGCTCAGGGGGATTTAGCCGTACTTTTTTAGTGTCTGATATACACCTGCCGAACCATCCTAAGTGCGTCATTAAGCAGCTCAAGCTTCAGGATAAAGACACTGGCACTCTGGACATGGCCCGTCGCCTGTTTGATACGGAGGCCAGGGTGCTGTATCAGTTAGGCAACCATCCACAAATTCCAACCCTGCTGGCCCACTTTGAAGAGAGCCAGGAGTTTTATCTGGCTCAGGAATACATCGAGGGAAGCCGTCTTAATCGCCAAATTGAGGAGGGTAAGCCCTGGTCAGAAACCCGAGTGGTGCTGCTTTTGCAGGAGGTGCTAGAAATCCTGGCTTTTGTGCATCGGCAACAGGTCATTCATCGGGATGTCAAGCCTTCCAACCTGATTCGGCGCCATCGGGACGGCAAAATTGTGCTGATTGACTTTGGGGCGGTAAAACAGGTCACCTCATCACCGCTGGTGGATGCTGAAACGGGGGCTACCAACCTGACCGTAGCCATCGGTACCCACGGCTATATGCCCAACGAGCAGTACGCTGGCAAGCCGCGCTTTAGCAGCGATGTCTACGCGGTCGGGATGATGGGCATCCGCGCCCTCACCGGGGTACATCCCCAGAACATCGACGAAGACCCGGTCACCTGTGAGCTAGCTTGGCACCAGCACGCCCCTTCAGTCTCCTCGGCGCTGGCGGAAGTGCTGGATAAAATGGTGTGCTACGACTTTCGCGATCGCTATCCAACGGCCCAAGAGGCCCTGGAGGCTCTGCAAAATCTTCCCAGTGTCCTGAGTGAGCCCTTGACTCAACTCTATCAAACCTGGTATAAGGGCACCGGCGAGTTAGTGCCTAGCCCGTCTTCTCCCCCTGGGCAGGCGGTGCTGGTGCCCGCTGAAACGTCAGAACTGACGGCGATTGCCGCTGACCAGGAGGCGACCTCGCTGTTTCCGGTAGACCTGGTTTACTCCGGCAACGGCAGTAACGGCACTGGGGCCATTGTGCCCATACAATCCTCAGCCATTGAGGTGGCGGCAGTGCCCGCCAAGAAAGCCTGGTTGCAGCAGAAGCCCCTGGTATGGGGCTGTGCCCTGGGCCTGGTAACGGCCCTCATTGCCGTCTGGCAAAGTGGGTTAACCGTAGCCTTTGAGCCCAATAGTCAACGGGTAACCGCTTTTACCCCGGTTAGCATGCCACCGTTGGCGGCTAATCTGGGCCAGCTGTTGCCGCCCCAAGAAAAAGCCGTCTTCCTAGCCGAGCAGGGGGATCAACTCCTGGCCCAGGGCCGCTTTCCCGACGCCCTGACCACCTTCGATGACGCCATCAAAGCCAAGACCGACTACGCCCCAGCTTACCTGGGCCGATGTCGCACCTTAATTGGCCTCAAGCGCCCCAGTGAAGCCATTGCTGCCTGCGAAGATGCCCTTGTCTACCGCAATTACTTCCCCGAAGCGGTGCGCAGTAAGGGCAATGCCGAAGAACAGCAAGGGCGTCTTCAGGCAGCCCTGGCTCTCTACGAAGAAACCAATCGCCTAATGCCAGCCCTGTCCCAAGGGTGGATAGATCGGGGCCGGGTTCTACAAAAACTAGGGCGTTCAGCCGAAGCTCTGGAGGCTATTAATCAGGCCATTGCCCTGAATCGAGAGTCGGCTGAGGCGTGGACCACTCGCGGTGAAGCCGCTTGGACCCTGGAACGCTACGACCAAGCCATCATTGCCTATGACAAAGCCCTACAGCTTGACCCAAACTACGAACCGGCTCGTCGCCTGCGCCAGGAAGCCCGGAATAATTTGGGTCGCTAGTCTGCCAACACGGCCACGCTAACCGCCGTGGTTAACTGGGAACTGCCCCACCCTCCCCCCACCGTACTACCGCTAACTGGCATCGTGTAGGCCGGGAAGGGGCTCGCCACCAGCGCCACATGGCGATCAGCCACGGCCAGACCGTGGGTGGGATCAAACCCGCGACCAGCCGCCACCGGGAACGTAAACCTCGGCCCAAGCGTGCAAAT